>JBDIAU010000418.1:0-2784 GCA_039812565.1 Beutenbergiaceae bacterium | reverse complement strand
TCGCGGGCGAGGGCCTGACCAACGCCGAGATCGCCGGGCGGCTCGTGCTCTCCGAGGGGACCGTGCGCAACTACCTCTCCGAGGCGATGGGCAAGCTCGGCGCGCCCAACCGCACGTCCGCTGCCCGCGTGGCGCGGGAGCGCGGCTGGCTCTGAGGCGTCGGGCCGGCGCCCGGGAGTCGTTGTCGGTGGTGGGTCGTAGGGTCGTCCCATGAGCAGAGCCGCAGGTCAGGGCCAGGGCCGGGGGCAGGCGACGGGGCCGGACCGGCGCCCGGCGCCGGTCGATCTCGGCGCGCGGCCCGGCGGGTCCGTGCTCGAGCGCACACTCGTCGCCATGCTGGCCGCGTACCGGCGCTGCCCGCTCGGGCCCGCCGGGGCCGACCCCGGCGCGACGGGCGGGCTCAGCGCTGCGGACCGGCTCGCGGCGGCAGGTCCGGGTCCGGGCCTGGCCCGGCTGCTCGACGGCCTGGACGCCACGGGCCTGGACCCGGGCTACGCGGGCACCGACACCCTGGTGGAGGGGATCGCCGCCTGGGAACGGCTGGTCGCCTGGGCGACCGCCCGCCAGGCCGAGCTCATCACCGCGCTCGACGCCCGCGAGCACCGCGCCGGACGCGCCGAGTTCGTGACCGACGCGATCTCCACGCGCCTGGGCTCCACCCGGCACGCCGCCCGGGTCAAGAAGGACCTCGCCGACGCCCTGGCCCTGTACCCGCCGGTGGCGACCGCCCTGCGCACCGGCGCCATCGACCCGGCCAAGGCCAGGGTCTTCACCGACGAACTCGCCGCCGCCCCCGCCTCGGTGTCCGACGCCCTGCTCGACACGTTCCTTCCCGACGCCGCCCGCCTCACCGGCCCCCAGCTGCGCTCCCGCCTGCGCCGCGCCGCGCAGGCCGTCGATCCCACCCTGAGCGCCCGGCGCGCCGCCGCCGAGGCGGAACGCCGGGGCGTGCGCCTGACCCCCGCCCCGGATTCGATGGCCTACCTCACCGCCTACCTGCCCGCCGACGACGCCGCCGTCTGCCTGGCCGCCCTCGACGCGTTGGCGGACACCGCCGCCGGATCAGCCGCCGACGGCGACGCTCGCACCCCCGACGCACGCCGTGCCGACGCCCTCACCGACACGCTGCGCGCCGTCCTCGACACCGGCCGCACCCCCAGCGGTGAGGCCCTGACCACCCGGCAGCGCCGCCGACCCCACATCCAGGTCACCGTCGCCGCGACCACCCTGCTCGGCCTCGACGACCAGCCCGCCGACCTGGCCGGGTACGGCCCCGTCCCCGCCGCCCTGGCGCGCGCCATCGCTCAGGACGGCACCTGGCGCGCCCTGATCACCGACGCCCACGGCCAGGTCGTGGCCCGCAGCGCCAGCACCTACCGCCCGGGCGCCGACCTCACCGGCACCGTCACCGCCCGGGACGACACCTGCCGCTTCCCCGGCTGCCGAGCCCCCGCCCACCGGTGCGACCTCGACCACATCAGCCCGTACACCCCCGCTCGGCCCGCGGGCGAGCAGACCACCCCCGAGAACCTCCACGCCCTGTGCCGCCACCACCACCGGCTCAAGACCCACACCACCTGGACCGTCACCCGCGACCCCGGCACCGGCACCACCACCTGGACCACACCCTGGGGGCGCACCTACCGGCGCGACCCCGAGCCCATTCCGGGACCCCCACCCGAGATCGGCGCACGGGAGGTCCTTGCACCCGAGTCGACGAACCCTGAGGCGACGAGCCCCGAGTCGACGAGGCCCGAGTCGACGAGGCCCGAGTCGACGAGGCCCGAGTCGACGACACCGATCGACCTCGGCCCGCCGCCGTTCTGACGCGCCGCGCGGGCGCGCGCCCTACTGCACGCGCTTGAACGGCGAGTACCCGCCGGGTGGGGTGACGGTCGGGACGAGGACCACGCAGCCGTGGGGCGGGAGGTCGACGGCGAGCAGGCCGAACCTCGTCTTGAGGTCGGGCATGCCGCCGAGCAGGTCGACCATGGGGATCGAGTCCATCAGCTTGGAGTCGGGGAGGAGCACGGTCTCGGTGACCCGCTCGTCGCTGGGGTTGGCGAGCACGAGCACAAGGTCCTCGGCCCGGTCCGTGTGCCTCTCGAACCCGATGAGGCGGTCCGTCTCGAGCCACCTCAGGTCTCCGACGCGCAGGGCGCGGTGCTCGCGGCGCGCCGCGACGAGCCGCCGCGTGAGCTCGAGCCACGGGTTGGCGTCGGTGGCGAGGTCCCAGCGCATCGGCGCCCGCATCTCGGGGTCCTCGCCGCCCGTCATGCCGAGCTCGGAGCCGTAGTAGATGTTCGGTGAGCCGGGGAGCGTGAACTGCAGCGCCATCGCGAGACGTCGGGCGGCGACGTCGGGCACGTCGTGCGCGAGACGTGCGGTGTCGTGGTTGTCGAGGAACAGCCACGACTTGAGCATGTGCTCGGGGTCGGCGTCGGCATAGGTGCGGGCCAGGATCCGCTGGCCGTGCGCGGCGCCGAGCCGCCCGCTCGCGATCCCGACGAGCACCTGGCGCAGCGACCAGTGGAGGATGCCGTCGAGCGAGGGGAACCACTCCGCCGCGTAGGAGGCGATCTCGCCGAGCACGAGCGAGCCGGGCCGCTCCTCGTGGGCCGCGAGCGTGAGCTCCTCCAGGAACCGGAACCCGAGGTCGAAGGCGACGTCGAGGCGCCAGCCGTCGACGCCGTCGCGCAGGTAGCCGCGGACCACCGAGTCGTGCCCGGCGTACAGGTAGTCCCGCACGGCGGGTGTCTCCAGGACGAGCTCGGGCAGGTTCTC
>JBDIAU010000417.1:0-2787 GCA_039812565.1 Beutenbergiaceae bacterium | reverse complement strand
ACCGACGGCGTCCCGCCGCACCCCCCGCGGCTCGGCGCCCGCCCTGCGCCCTTCGCTCGCCCCGTTCCGGCGGGCCGCCCTCGCAGGGCCCAGCACTCGGAGGAAGACCCCCATGACGCCACGACGGCGTGCCGGCGCAGCGATCTTCGCGGCCCTCGCCACCACCCTCAGCTCGGTCGCGCTCGGCGCGGCCGTCACCGCCGGACCGGCCGCGGCCGACTCCGGCTCCGTCACCATCGCGATGCGCGACGACTTCAACGTCGACGGGCAGCCGAACCAGGACATCTGGACGTACACCCTCGGCACCTCCTACCCGGGCGGACCGGCGAACTTCGGCACCGGCGAGGAGGAGATCAACACCGACAAGCCGGAGAACGTGCGCGTGACCGGCGGCAACCTCGCCATCACGCCGACCCGCGTCGACGGCCAGTGGTACTCGGCGCGCATCGAGAGCCGCGAGGTGTACAAGCCCGCCGCCGGTCAGATCATGCGCACCAGCGCCCGGCTGCAGTTCCCGAACGTCACGGGAGAGCGGGCCAAGGGCTACTGGCCGGCGTTCTGGATGCTGGGCGGGCCGTACCGCGCCGACCGCTGGTCCTGGCCGTCGATCGGCGAGCTCGACATCGCCGAGAACGTGAACGGCCACAACTGGACGTTCCAGGTCCTGCACTGCGGCTACGCCGCGCAGTGGGGCGGGCCCTGCAACGAGCCGAGCGGCATCGCCACGGGACCCGTCCCGTGCGAGGGCACCACGTGCCAGGGCGGCTTCCACGAGTACGCCGTCGAGTGGGACCGCACCGGCTCCCAGGACGTCCTGCGCTGGTACCTGGACGGCAAGAAGACCCTCGAGGTCAAGCAGGCCGACCTCCCCGCTGACGTCTGGGCGTCGATGACGCAGCACGCGGGCTACTACGTCATCCTCAACGTCGCGATGAGCGGCGCGTTCCCGGTCGCCATCGACGGCAACGCCACCCCGGCCACCGAGCCGGGCCACCCGATGCTCGTCGACTGGGTCGAGGTCAAGTACCTGGGCTCCCCCGGCTCCGTGACGCCCACGCCGACCCCGACGACGCCGTCCCCGACGCCGACGTCGCCCTCCCCGACGCCGTCCCCGACGACGCCGCCCACCACCCCGCCGAGCACCACTCCCGTTCCGCTCAACCTCCGCGTCGGGGCCGTCACGTCGACGAGCATCACCCTCAAGTACGACGTGACCCCGGGCGCCCGCTACCAGGTGGTCCGCGGCGGCGTCCCGCTCGCCTACCCCACCCCGACCAGCGGTGACACCCTTGTCGACAGCGGCCTGCTGCCGGGCCTGCCCTACATCGAGGGCGTCAAGGTCACATACGCGGACGGCAGGACCGAGATCGTCAACCTCCCCGACGCCATCGTGACCGGCAGCGGCGGGACGACCACCCCGCCGGCACCGACGCCGACGCCCACCCCGACGCCGACGACGCCGCCGAGCACCACCCCGGTGCCGCTCAACCTCCGGGTCGCCGCGGTGACGTCGACGAGCATCACCCTGAAGTACGACGTGACCCCGGGCGCCCGCTACCAGGTGGTCCGTGGCGGCGTCCCGCTCGCCTACCCGACCGCGACCAGCGGCGACACCCTCGTCGACAGCGGCCTGATGCCGGGCCTGCCGTACCTCGAGGGCGTGAAGGTCACCTACGCGGACGGCACGACCGCGACGGTCAACCTGCCCGACCCGGTCTACACGACCCGGTAGGCACAGCTCGGCAGGCAGCACTCGACGAAGCCCCCGCCGGACCGGCGGGGGCTTCGTCGCGTCCGTCACGGGACGAGGAGGACCTTGCCGATCGCGGCGCGACTGTGCAGGTGCCGGTGCGCGGCGGGCGCCTCGTCGAACGAGAAGGTCCGCGCGACGTGGGGGGCGATCTGCCCCGCCCGGTACATCTCGACGAGCGAGCGCACCTGGTCGGTGAGCAGGCGCGTCTCGCCGAACAGGTGACCCATGTTCACCCCGGAGATCGTCCGGTTGTCGCTCATCAGCCGCATCGGGCTGAAGCGCCGGACCCGCAGGAGCTGGGTCGCGGCGCGCGTGAGGCTGCGCCGCTGGCCGGGCATCGCCGCCGAGAACCCGAACGCGACGAGCCGCCCGGCCGGCGCGAGGAGGTCGTAGCCGGCGCTCCAGCTCGCGCCGCCGACGGGGTCGAGGATCAGGTCGACCCCCCGGTCGCCGACGATCGCCCGCACCGCTCGCGCGTGGTCGCGGCCGGCGGAGTCGATCGTGTGGGCGACCCCCATCGCGCGCAGGGCCTCGTGCTTGGCGGCCGAGGCGACGCCGACGATCTCGCAGTCCCTCGTCCGCGCGATCTGGATCGCGGCGAGGCCGACTCCGCCGGCGGCGGAGTGCACGAGGACGCGGGAGCCGGGCCGGAGGTGACCCGTGCCGAGCATCATGTGGTGGGCCGTGAGGTAGGCGACGGGCAGCGCCGCGCCGTGCTCGAAGCTCATCTCGGCGGGCATGGGGTACACCAGCGAGGCGTCGACCACGAGGGTGTCGGTGTAGCCGCCGAAGTGCGGCATCGCCATCACGCGGTCGCCCGGGGCGACGCCCGTGACCTCAGGACCGACGGCGTCGACGACGCCCGCCACCTCGTACCCGACGACGCACGGGGGCTTCGGCGCGTCGGGGTAGAGCCCGACCCTCGCCATCAGGTCCGCGAAGTTCACCCCGGCCGCGCGCACGCGGATGCGGACCTGCGAGCCCGCGGGTTCCGGGTCCGGCTCGTCGCGGACCTCCAGCACGTCAGGAGGTCC
>JBDIAU010000416.1:0-2810 GCA_039812565.1 Beutenbergiaceae bacterium | reverse complement strand
CCCACCCTGCCGACGGTCGCCGAGGCGCCCCCGCCGCCCTTCGACCTCGACGGCCCGCTGCCCACGGGCACGTCCCTGCTCGAGGCGAGCGCCGGGACCGGCAAGACGTACACGGTCGCGCGCCTGGTCTCGCGGTACCTCAGCGAGGGCGTCGCGACCATCGACCGCCTCGCCGTCGTCTCCTTCAGCGAGGCGAGCTCGCGCGAGCTGCGCGAACGGGTCCGCGAGCGGCTCGTCGCCGACCGTGACGCGGCCGCGGCCGACGGCTCGTCCGGGCCGGCGCTCGACCGGCTGAACCGGGCGCTCGCCGACTTCGACGGCGCGATGGTCACCACCATCCACGGCTTCTGCCACGGGCTCCTGCGCGAGCTCGGCACGGCCGCCGACCACGACCGGGACGCGGTGCTCCTGCCGGACCCCGCCGACGTCGTGGACGAGGTGGCGAGCGACCTCTACGTCGCGAGGTGGGGCCAGGCCGACGACGGGCCGGGCGACGCTCCCTCGGCGCCGGCGCCGGCGCCGAAGACCTTCCGGGACCTGGCCCGCCTGGCGGCGCTCGACCCCGCGACGCCCCTGGTCCCGCACCCGCAGGACGCCGCGGGCGAGGCCCGGCTGTCGGCGCTCGTCGCCGTCGAGGCCCGCGCCGAGGTCGCCCGGCGCCTGCGCGCCGGCCGGCTCCTCACGTACGACGACATGGTGCTGCGCCTCGACGCCGCCCTGCAGGACCGCGCGAGCGCCGACGTCGCCCTGTCCCACCTGCGACGCCGTTTCGCCGTCGTGCTGGTCGACGAGTTCCAGGACACCGACCCCGCGCAGTGGCGGATCCTGCGCACGGCGTTCCACGGGCACGCGACGCTCGTGCTCGTCGGGGACCCGAAGCAGGCGATCTACGGCTTCCGCGGCGCCGACGTGCACGCCTACCTCGACGCCCGCGGCGACGCGACGACGACGGCGACGCTCCCCGAGAACCACCGCAGCGACCCCGGCGTGCTCGACGGCCTGGGCGCGCTCATGCGCGGCGCCGCCCTGGGCGACCCGCAGATCCGGGTCCTGCCGGTCCGGGCCGCCCTGCGCGGCGCCCGGCTCGACGCCGGCGCGCCGGTCCGGCTGCGCGTGCTCCGGCGCGACGGGCACACGCTGACCCGGTCCGGGCTCGTCCCGACGACGGCGGCACGGGACAGCATCCGCGAGGACGTCGCGCGGCAGGTGGTCGCGCTCCTCGGCGGCGAGGCGCTCCTCACCGGGCGGGACGGCTCGCGCCGCCGCGTGGACCCGGGCGACGTCGCCGTCATCGTCCGCACGAACGCCGAGGCCGAGGCGGTCCGCGCACGGCTGCGCGCGGCCGGGGTGCCCGCCGTCGTCTCCGGCCGGGCCAGCGTCTTCACCACGCCCGCCGCGGAGGCGTGGCAGCGGCTGCTGGAGGCGCTGGAGCAGCCGCACCGCACCGCCCGGATCCGGCGCGTCGCCGTCGGGCCGCTCGTCGGTCGGACGGCCGAGACGCTCGAGGACCACCTCGACGAGCTCGCGCTCCAGGTCCGCCTGTGGCTGCGCGTGCTCGAGGACCGCGGCGTCGCGGCGCTCACCGAGCGGGTCCAGGCGGACCTGCACCTGGCCGAGCGCCTGCTCGCGCAGCCGGGCGGCGAACGCCTGCTCACCGACCTGCGGCACGTCGCCGAGGTCCTCCACGAGGAGGCGCTGCGCTCCGGGCTGGGGCTGACCGCGCTGACGACGTGGCTGCACCGGCGCCGCACCGAGAACGACGACCAGACGGTCGAGCGCAGCCGGCGCCTCGAGACGGACGCCGCCGCCGTCCAGGTGCTCACCTCGCACACGAGCAAGGGCCTCGAGTTCCCCGTCGTGCTCGCACCGGCGCTGTGGGACCACTTCGGGCCCAAGGCCGAGCATCCGCGGTTCCACGACGCCACCGGGCGGCGGGTCCGGGACGTCGGCGGGCCGGGCGGGCCCGGCCACGCCGCGCACGTGGCCGCCAACTGGCAGGACGACGCCGACGAGGAGCTGCGCCTCGCGTACGTGACGCTCACCCGGGCGGCCTCGCTCGCCGTCGCCTGGTGGGCGCCGACGGCGAACTCCGAGGCGGCGCCGCTGACCCGGCTCCTGCTCCACGACGACCCGGCCACCGTGGCACCCCTGCGGGTCCGGGTGCCCTCCGACTCGGACGCGCTCGCCGCGTTCGGCGCCCGCGCGGCCGCCGGCGGCGGGTCGCTCTCGGTCGAGGTCGTGCCGGAGCCCGGGAGCGCGCCGGTCGGCACGTGGGCTCCCCCGCCACGGCCGGTCGCCGCGCTCGGGCTCGCCCGGCTGGAACGCGGGCTCGACCTGCAGTGGCGACGCACGTCGTACTCCTCGCTCACCCGCGCCGCGCACGAGGCCGGCCCGGGCGTGGGCGGGGCGGGCGCCGTCGTCGGGGGGGTGGACGCCGCGCTGCCCGCTGCCGGGATGCCGTCGTCGTTCGCCGTCGAGCCGGAGGCGGTGCAGAAGGACGACGAGGCCGACGTCGCCGCCGCGACACCGCCCGCCCCGGCGCCCGACGACGCCGACGCGCACCTCCTCGACGTCCCCTCGCCCTGGGCGGACCTCGCCGGCGGCACGGGCTTCGGCACGCTCGTGCACCGGATCCTCGAGCGCTACGAGCCAGGCGCCGACCTCGGCGCGCTCGTCGCGTCGGCCGCGGCCGGGCCGGGCGTCGACGTCGCGACGCTGACCGCCGCGCTGGGACGCACGGTCGCGACGCCGCTCGGGGCGCTCGCCGGCGGGCTGAGCTGGGACGCCGTCGCCACGGCGGACCGCCTCCC
>JBDIAU010000415.1:0-2812 GCA_039812565.1 Beutenbergiaceae bacterium | reverse complement strand
GTGAAGGCGACGCTGCGGCAGCCCCACGCCCGTGCGGCCTCGGCGATCGCCGCGGGCGAGGCCTGGTCCATGAGCGTGTCCATGTCCCGGGCCTTGCTGATGTCCCAGTTCTGGCAGAACTTGCAGGCCAGGTTGCAGCCCGCCGTCCCGAACGAGAGGACGCTCGAGCCCGGGTAGAAGTGGTTGAGCGGCTTCTTCTCGACCGGGTCGATGCAGAAGCCGGAGGACCGCCCGTACGTGGTGAGGACCAGGTGGTCGCCCTCCCGCTGGCGCACGAAGCAGAAGCCCCGCTGCCCCTCGTGCAGGCGGCAGTGCCGCGGGCACAGGTCGCACTGGATGCGGCCGTCGTCGAGCGCGTGCCAGTAGCGCGCCCGGTAGTCCGACTGCTCCGTCGCGTGGGTCGCCTCAGCGGTCATGGCGCCTCTCCTCCCGAGTCGCGCGCCCGGCGTCGAGCGGGCGGGCGCCGGTACACCTCAACCGTCCCGAGCGCCGTCGCTCGCCTCGCTCCACGTCTCCACCGTGTACCTCGCGAGGCGGATGTCGCAATGCCAGAAGTCCCGGGGCAGGCCCGCCTTCCGCTTGAGGTGCCCGAGGAACTCGGCAGGGTCCGGAAGCTGCTCCCAGACCTGCGGCAGGAACGTCGCCCGCAGCGGCCCGTACTCGACCACCAGGCCGTCGACGCCGGGCCGCAGCCGGGCGACGGCGTCCGCCTCCGAGGCCACCGGGAAGGGCTCCGGCGCGGACAGCACGGAGACGGCGATGTCCGTGATCGGCAGCTCGCCGGGCTTCAGCGGCAGGAAGCGCGGGTCGGCGACGGCGCTCGCGACGGCGTTCTCCCGGACGTCCTCACGCAGCGGGCGCCGGGCCGTGAGCGAGCCGATGCACCCGCGCAGGTGGCCGGCCTGGGAGAGCGTCACGAAGGCCGCGCCGGGCTCGTCGAGCCAGGGGGCGCCGTCGTCGGTGGTGAGGTCGCCGCGGGCGGCCTCACCCGGGGTGACGCCGAGGGCCTCCTCGATGGCGTCGCGGGCCAGGCGCAGGAGCGTCGGGCCGGCGTCGTCGGGCGCAGGTGCCATCGCGGGGCCGCCGCTCAGGGCTCGGCCGTGAGGGCGACGGCGGCGTACCCGACCACGCGGTGGCGGTCCCCGGCCGTGTCCCCCGAGGAGCACGCCTCGAGCAGGTGGGGCGTGAGGCCGTGGCTGCGGGCCGCGACGAGGAGGCCGTCGAGCGGCGCGGCTCCGCACGCGCGCCGGTAGCCGACCGGCGCCTCGAGGGCGAGGACGCGGGCGAGGGTCTCGGCGTCGACGGCGCGGGCCTCCTCGTAGGTGAGGTAGTGGGAGAGGTCGCTGCTGACGACGACGAGCGTCTCCGGGCCGCCCCACGCCGCGTCGATGACGGCCGCGACCTGGGCGGGCGTCGCGTCGCCGACGGCGAGCGGCACCAGTGCGGCGCCTGGGACCACGGCCTGCAGGAACGGCACGTGCACCTCGAGGGAGTGCTCGAGCGCGTGCGCCGCCGCGTTGACCTCGACGTGGGGGAGCCGGGCGAGGGCGCGCGCGGCGTCGACGTCCACGGGCATCTCGCCGAGGGGTGTCGCGAACGCGCGGGCGCCGGGCAGGGCGAGGCCGCGGATCGGGACGCGGTGGACCGGCCCGAGCAGGACCACCCGTGTGATCGGCGTGCTGGCGAGGGCGAGCTGGGCGTAGGCGAGGGCGGCGGTGGGGCCGGAGTAGACGTAGCCGGCGTGCGGGGCGACGAGGGCCTTCGGCGCGGTCGTGATCGGGTCCGCCGGGCGGCGGGTGCGGGCCGCGGCGAGGAGGTCCGCGACGGTGCGGGTGAGCTCGTCCGGGTCGGCGGGGTAGAAGAGGCCGTCCACGGCCGGCTGCCGGACGGGCAGCGGTGACGGGCGCTCCATGCCTCGATTGTCGGGCGCCACGGCGGGCGCGCGAGGGCCTTTGGGCCGGCCCGGCACGGGGCGCCGCCGGACGGCCGGAGCGAGAGCGCGGGAGCCGGTCGCGCCAGGGCCCCACGGTGCGCGTCACCGCAGGTCGCGTGGATGAAGCGGCCCGCAAGGCGGGTTGCGGGGCCGCTTCGGTCCGGGCGCGGGTCGGCTACGGGCGGCTGCGGAAGGACGCGGTGCGGGGCGCCGATGGGGTGGGCACGTGGGCGTCCCCCCGTCCGCGATCTCGGAAGGAGCAGGACACGTGGTCGACGGGAGTGACTCGTCGGACCTCCGCGGTCGCACGGTGCGGGGGAGCAACGGGAAGGTGCTCGGGCGAGTGGTCCGGGTGTACCTCGATGAGCTGACCGACAAACCGGTGTGGGTGACGGTGCGCCTCGGCGCGCTCGGCCGGAGCGAGTGCTTCGTGCCGCTCGGGACGTCCCGGCTGGACGAGCCGGAGCTGCGGGTGCCGTACAGCAAGGACACGGTGCGCGACGCGCCCCTCGTCGAGCCGTTGCCGCGGATCGACATCGGCGCGGAGATCGACCTGCACCGGTACTACGGGCTGCTCTGGCGGTAGCGGCGCCGCGGCACCCCCACAACCGGCCCGGCACGGGGTCGGACGAGGGTCTGGGTGGGGTCCGAGGCCGGCTTGTGGGGGTCGCGGGGCGCACCCGGCCGCCTCCGGGCGGCGGATCGTCCACCGGACGCGTTCACCGTGAGACGCCCGACGCGCCCGGCTGGGGAATGTCAGCCGGGTGAGCAATGCTGTCCCTGGAGCACCGCGGGGTGCGTGCCGGGAGGGGGCAGGATGCCGAGTCGCAGACGATCGCGAACCACCGCCACGAGCGTCGCCGCAGGTGCGGCGCCTGC
>JBDIAU010000414.1:0-2822 GCA_039812565.1 Beutenbergiaceae bacterium | reverse complement strand
CCGCGCGCTGTGGGGGCTCCTGACGGACCTCGACCTCATGGTCAGCGTCGAGACGGGGATCCTGCCGGCGGACGACCCGCTGCTGCACCTGCTCACGGACCTGCGGCCCGCGCGGCGCACGGCCACGGACAACGTCTGGGTGCGGCTCGTCGACGTCCCGGCGGCGCTCGCCGCCCGGCGGTACGCGTCCGCCGTCGACGTCGTCCTCGAGGTCGACGACGCGCTCCTGCCCGACAACGCCGGCCGGTGGCGCCTGCGGGGCGGGCCCGACGGCGCCCGGGTGGACCGCACCGACGCACCGGCGGACGTCGAGCTGGACGTGCGCGAGCTCGGCGCCGTCTACCTCGGCGGCGTCGGCCTCGGCGCCCTGGCCGCGGCGGGGCTGGTCCGCGAGCGCACGCCGGGTGCAGCGGCCGCCGCGGCGACGGCGTTCGGCTGGCCGCTCGCCCCCGTGTGCGACTTCATCTTCTGAGACGCTCGGGCCTGACGCCGTCCCGTCGCAGCGGTCGGCCGGGGCGCGTCAGGCGCGCCCGGCCTCGTAGGCGGCCAGCTGGTCGATGCGGCGCTGGTGCCGCGCGTCGCCGCTGAAGGGCTCCGCGAGGAACGCCTCGACGATGTCGACCGCGGCGTCGACCGAGTGCTGCCGCGCGCCGAGCGCGACGACGTTGGCGTCGTTGTGGGCACGGGCGAGCTCCGCCGTCGTCGTGCTCCAGGCGAGCGCGGCCCGGACGCCGGGCACCTTGTTCGCGGCGATCTGCTCGCCGTTGCCCGAGCCGCCGAGGACGATGCCGAGCGAGCCGGGCTCCGCGACCACGGCCTCACCGGCGGCGAAGCAGAAGGCCGGGTAGTCGTCGAGCGCGTCGTAGACCGGGGCGCCGTGGTCGACGACGTCGTGCCCGGCCGCGCGGAGGTGCTCGACCAGGATGGACTTGAGCTCGTAGCCGGCGTGGTCCGCGGCGATGTGGATGCGCATGGCGCCCATCCTGCCGCGCTCGGGCGGGTCCGCGCCCGGCCCGCGCCGCCCGCCGGCCCGAGCGCCCTCGCGGCGGGCGCCGCGTCGTGGCGTAGGTTCGGGCCATGACCTCCACCGACGCGACCGCGACGCTCGCCGGCCGGCTCGAGCTCAGCGCCATGGACCCCGCCGTCCGCCCGCAGGACGACCTCTTCCGCCACGTCAACGGCGGCTGGCTCGCCAGCCACGTGATCCCGCCGGACCGCGCCCGCGACGGCTCCTTCCGGACCCTCCACGACCAGGCCGAGGAGCACGTCAAGGAGATCATCCTGGACTGCGCCGCGGCGGTCGCCGAGGGCTCGGACGACGTCGAGGCGGCGCTCATCGGCGCGCTCTACTCGTCCTTCATGGCGCAGGAGCGCCTCGAGGAGCTGGGCGCCGCACCGCTGGCGGCGGACCTGGCGCTCGCCGCGTCGGGGGCGACGACGGCGGACCGCGCGCGCGTCGTCGGCGCCCTGCAGCGCGGCGGGCTCGGCGGGGCCGTCTCGTTCTGGGTGGACAACGACTCGGACGACCCGGACGCCTACGCGGTCTACCTCCACCAGTCGGGGCTCGGGCTGCCGGACGAGGCGTACTACCGCGAGGAGCAGTACGCGCAGATCCGGGAGGCCTACGTCGCGCACGTCGCGCGGATGCTCACCCTCGCGGGCACGCACGACGGCGAGGGCGCGGCGGCCGCCGCCGACCGGGTCATGGCCCTGGAGACCCGGCTCGCCGCCGGGCACTGGGACCGCGTGGCCGTGCGCGACGCGACGAAGACGCACAACCCCATGACGCTCGACGAGGTCGCCGCCGCCGCCCCCGAGGTGGACTGGCGCGCCTGGGTCGCCGGGCTCGGCGCCCCGGCGGGCGCCTTCGACCGGGTGATCGTCCGGGAGCCGTCGTACCTCACCGCGCTGTCGGAGGCGTGGGCGCAGGCGGACGCCGACGACTGGGCCGACTGGCTGACGTGGCGGGTGGTCCACGGCCGTGCGGCCTACCTCTCGACGGCGCTGGTCGAGGCCAGCTTCGACTTCTACGGGCGGACCCTCACCGGCGCCGAGCAGCTGCGCGAGCGGTGGAAGCGCGGCGTCTCGCTCGTCGAGGGCGTCCTCGGCGAGGCGGTCGGGAAGGTCTACGTCGCGCGGCACTTCCCGCCGGACCACAAGGTCGCCATGGAGCACCTGGTCGCGAACCTCGTCGAGGCGTACCGGCGGTCCATCGGCTCGCTCGACTGGATGGGCGAGGCCACCCGCGAGCGGGCTCTTGCAAAGCTCGCCGCGTTCACGCCGAAGGTGGGCTACCCCGCGAAGTGGCGCGACTACTCGGCGCTCGTCCTCTCGCCGGACGACCTCCTGGGCAACGTCCGCGCGGCCAGCGCCTTCGAGCTCGACTGGGAGCTCGGCAAGCTGGGCCGGCCCGTGGACCGCGACGAGTGGTTCATGGCGCCGCAGACCGTGAACGCGTACTACAACCCGGGCCTCAACGAGATCGTGTTCCCGGCCGCCATCCTGCAGCCGCCGTTCTTCGACGCCGACGCCGACGACGCGTGGAACTACGGCGGGATCGGGGCCGTGATCGGCCACGAGATCGGTCACGGGTTCGACGACCAGGGCAGCAAGTACGACGGCGCCGGCCGGCTCGCCGACTGGTGGGAGCCCGCGGACCGGGAGGAGTTCGAGCGCCGCGCGGCGCAGCTGGTCGCGCAGTACGACGCCTTCTCCCCGGCGCAGCTCGACGGCTCCCACCACGTCAACGGCTCCCTCACGGTCGGCGAGAACATCGGCGACCTCGGCGGCCTGACGATCGCCGTCGCCGCGTACCGGATCGC
>JBDIAU010000413.1:0-2824 GCA_039812565.1 Beutenbergiaceae bacterium | reverse complement strand
ACGGGAAGCCGATCCGCCCGCACGCGGCGCGGAGCTCCTCCAGGGTGTCGCAGAACTCGTACGGGCTGGTCGGGAGGCCGAGGTCCTCGGCGGCGAGGCGGCGGATGCCCTCGCGGTCCATGGTCAGGCGGGCCGCCCGCGCGGTGGGGACGACGCGGACGAGGCCGTCGGCCTCCAGGTCCACGAGCGCGCCCGTGGCGATCGCCTCGATCTCGGGGACGACGACGTCGGGCCGCTCGGCGAGGACGAGCGCGCGCAGCGCGGCGGGGTCGGTCATGTCGACGACGCGCGCGTGGTGAGCCACCTGGTGGGCGGGCGCGTCCGGGTAGCGGTCGACGGCGATCGTCTCGACCCCGAGGCGCTGGAGGGCGATGACGACCTCCTTCCCGAGCTCCCCGGCGCCGAGCAGCATGACGCGGGTCGCAGACGGGGATCGGGGCGTGCCGAGCGTGGTCACGGGCGGCCTTCCGGAGCGGCGTGGGCGGGTGCCTGCAGCAGGCGGCACCACTGTGGCACGAGCCGTCTCCCCGGACGGGCGGACGTCGGGCCCGGGACCGGTGAGGTGGCCGTCACACGTGCGGCGCGACCTCCTCGGCCACGAGGGCGAGGTGGTCGAGGTCGTGGACGTCGAGGACCTGGAGGTAGACGCGGGAGGCGCCGAGCTCGCCGAGGCGGCCGATCTCGTCGACCAGCTCGGCCGGGGTGCCGGCGATCCCGCGGGCTCGCATCCCCGCCGCGTCGGAGCCGATGCGCTCGGCGCGGCGCCGGACCTCGGCCTCCGTCGCGCCGGCGGCGAGCGTCAGCGCCACCGAGAGCACGAGGCTGTCCCGGTCGCGGCCGGCGGCGTCGCAGGCCTCGCGGACGCGGGCGAACCGGTCGGGGATCTGGTCCTTCGGCGGGAAGGCGGTGTTGTACTCGGCGGCGAACCGGGCGGCGAGCGCCGGGGTGCGCCGCGGCCCGTGCCCGCCGACGATGATCGGCAGCGGGTCCTGGACGGGCTTGGGCAGCGCCGGGCTCTCGCTGAGGTGGTAGTGCGCGCCGTGGAAGGAGAACCGGCCGCCGACCGGGGTCGACCACAGGCCGGTGACGATCGCGAGCTGCTCCTCGAGCAGGTCGAAGCGCCGCGGTGGGAACGGGACGCCGTACGCCGCGTGCTCCGCCGCCATCCAGCCCGTGCCCAGGCCGAGCTCGATGCGGCCGCCCGACATCGCGTCCACCTGCGCCACCTGGATCGCCAGGAGGCCGGGCAGGCGGAAGGTCACGGAGGAGACGAGGGTGCCGAGGCGGATCCGGGACGTCTCGCGGGCCAGGCCCGCGAGGGTGGTCCAGGCGTCGGTCGGCCCGGGCAGGCCGGACGTCCCCCGCGCGGGGTCCCCGCCCATCGCCGGGTAGTGGCCCATCGCGAGGTAGTGGTCGGAGCGGAAGAACGCGTCGAAGCCGAGGTCCTCGGCGGTGCGGGCGAGCGCGAGGAGGTCCTCGTAGCTCGCGCCCTGCTGGGGCTCGGTGAAGATGCGCAGCTGCATGGTCGCCACCCTCGCACCCGGCGGCGTCGGCCCGGAAGTGCGCACCGCCCCGGCTGTGGACGACGACGGCGTCCGCGCCCGTCCACAGGGGGCTGGCCGTGCCGCGGCGGTTGTCGGCGGGGAGTCGTAGCGTCGGGCGTGACGGCGGCGGCGGGCGAGGAGGACGGACACGTGGGACGGTGCTTCGGCGAGGGTGACCCGCTCATGGCGGCGTACCACGACCTCGAGTGGGGCAGGCCGGTGGTCGGCGAGGCCGCGCACCTCGAGCGGCTCGCGCTCGAGGCGTTCCAGTCGGGGCTGTCGTGGCGGGTGGTCCTCGCCAAACGGGAGGCGTTCCGCGAGGTCTTCCACGGCTTCGAGCCCGATGTGGTGGCGGCGTTCGGGCCGGACGACGTCGAGCGGCTGCTGCTCGACGCGCGGATCGTGCGGAACCGGGCGAAGGTCGAGGCTGTCGTCGCCGGCGCCCGGGCGACCGTCGCGCTGCACGAGGCGGGGACGACGCTCGCCGAGGTGCTCGCCGGCTACGCCCCGGACCCCGTGCCGGCGGTGGAGTCGTGGCTGGACCTGCCGAGCAGCACGGCCGAGTCGGTCGCCCTGGCGCGCGACCTGAAGCGTCTCGGCTTCCGGTTCGTCGGGCCGACGACGGCCTACGCGACCATGCAGGCGATCGGCCTGGTCAACGACCACCTCGCGGGGTGCCCGGCGCGGGCGGACGCCGGGCGGGACGGGCCACCCGCGGTGATCGTGGTCCGGGCCGAGCAGGGGGTGATCACCCGATCGGCGGAAACCCCGTGACAGGGGGCGTGCGGTCGACGTACGGTGCCGGGACACGGGAGAGGAGGTGGTCCAGAGGTGATGTTCCTTCGGACGCGTGAGGTGGCTGCCCGCTAGCCGCCCGGCAACGTCGGACGGACTGCCCGATCCGAGGCCGTGGACCCGAGCACGACGACGGACCCCAGGTCCCCGTCGAGCCCCGGTCGCGAGGCGGCCGGCGAATCCCGAGCAGTCACCGCAGCCCGCGGGGGCCGTGCCTCGTCCAGCACGGCGTCCCGGTCCAAGCGCCCACGGCGCCGCCGACCGGGAACCCGCGGGCTGTCCCATGCCCACGTACGGCTGGGCGCATGCCCCCGCACAGCCGACGAGCTCTCGTCCGGCCGGGCGTGCGCCGGCGGACATGCGTGCGCCGGCTGAGATCACGCCCTCAGATCGCCGCGATCGCGCGGGCCACCCGCTTCTCCGAGACGGGCGCCGCCGTGCCGAGCTGCTGGGCGAAGAGGCTGACCCGCAGCTCCTCGACGAGC
>JBDIAU010000412.1:0-2833 GCA_039812565.1 Beutenbergiaceae bacterium | reverse complement strand
CCCGTGCGCAGCAGTGCCGGGGGCGACCCCCGATGAGTGACCCGTACCTCGGCCTCGGCGTCATCGGCCTCGCCGTCCTGATCCTCGGCGCCGTCCTGGGCCTGGTGAGCAGGTTCCTGCTCCGGCTCATGCGCCGGCCCAGCCACCTGGCCCTCTCTGGCTCGGTGCTCGCGGGCATCGCCGGCGCGGTGATCGGCGCGGGTCTCACCCATCTCATCACCGGGAGCCCCACCGACCCGGTGGACGGCCTCCTGCTCGCCTTCGGCGTGGTGGGGACGGTCGCGGTGCTCCTGATCGCCGAGCGGTTCGTCCACACGGCCCCGCCGTCAGCCACGGACGTCATCGAGGCGGGTGAGTCCGCGACGGTGGAGTTCAAGTCGACCGCTCGGCACAACATCAGAACCGGTCAGCGGGACGACAGGATCGAAGCCGTCGTCGCCAAGACGGTCGCCGGCTTCCTCAACGGCGGTGGCGGCACGCTCCTGGTGGGGGTGGACGACGCGGGCGTCGTCCTCGGCCTCGACGACGACCTCCAGCACATGAAGGTCCCCGACCTCGACCGCTACGAGCTCTGGCTCCACGACTACCTCACCCGGGTCCTCGGCGCGCCGTCGGTCTCCCGGCTCCGGGTCACCTTCCCGACCGTCGGCGGCCGCGCGATCTGCCGGGTCGACGTCGCCCGCTCGCCACGTCCTGTCTTCGTGCGACCGCCGCGCTCGGAGCAGGTGCAGTTCTTCGCCCGGATCGGCAACTCGACCCGCGAGCTCAGCGTGGCGGACGCGATCGACTACGCCGTCGACCACTTCCACAGGCCCTGGTTCAGCCCCCGTCGGCGCAGGTCCTGACGATCCGTCAGCACGATTGCGGTCCGCGCGGTCCCCGCGTGCGCG
Organism: Beutenbergiaceae bacterium; assembly: GCA_039812565.1. Taxonomy (GTDB): domain Bacteria; phylum Actinomycetota; class Actinomycetes; order Actinomycetales; family JAHECE01; genus JAHECE01. The sequence continues at coordinate 1,943 of JBDIAU010000412.1, read as the reverse complement.
TCGCACCACCTCCGACGAACCTGCGAAGATGACGCCCATGCCCGAGCCCGTGACGTCCGCGCCTGCGCGCGCGGAGGGGACGCCCCGGCCTCGCGTCTTCTCCGCGATGCAGCCGACGGCTGACTCCCTCCACCTCGGCAACTACCTCGGTGCCCTGACCCAGTGGGTCGCGCTGCAGGACGAGTACGACGCGATCTACGCCGTCGTCGACCTGCACGCCCTCACCGTCGCGCCCGACGCGAAGGCTCTGCGCGATCGGACCCGCGTCACGGCCGCCCAGTTCCTCGCGGCCGGCGTCGACCCGCAGCGGTCCCTGCTCTTCGTGCAGTCGCACGTGGCCGAGCACGCCGAGCTCGCCTGGGTCCTCGGCTGCCAGACCGGCTTCGGCGAGGCCGGCCGGATGACCCAGTTCAAGGACAAGGTCGCGCGCCTCGGCGAGCAGGCCGCGAACGTGGGCCTGTTCACCTACCCCGTGCTGATGGCGGCGGACATCCTCCTGTACGACACCGCGCTCGTGCCCGTCGGGGAGGACCAGCGCCAGCACCTCGAGCTCAGCCGGGACCTCGCCCAGCGGCTCAACGCCCGGCTCGGCCGGGTGGTCCGCGTGCCGGAGCCCTACATCGTCCACGCGACCGCGAAGATCTACGACCTCCAGGAGCCCAGGGCGAAGATGAGCAAGACCTCGGGCGCCCCCGCGGGCCTGCTCGAGATCCTCGACGACCCGAAGGTCGTCGCGAAGCGCATCCGGTCCGCCGTCACCGACTCCGACCGCGAGATCCGCTTCGACCGCGAGGCCAAGCCGGGCGTCGCGAACCTGCTGACGATCGTCTCCGCCCTGACGGGGACGCCGATCCCCGAGCTCGAGGAGCGTTACGCGGGGAAGGGCTACGGCGACCTGAAGAACGACGCGGCGGACGCCGTCGTCGCCACCTTCACGCCCCTGCGGGACAAGGTCACCGAGTACCTCGAGACCCCCGGCCTGCTCGACGACATCCTCGCCGACGGCGCCGAGCGCGCCCGCACGATCGCGCGCGCGACCATGGACCGCGTCTACGACCGCCTCGGGATCCTCCCGGCGCGCGGTCTGCGGGCCTGAGGGACCGGCCATGAGGCTCCCACCCGTGGTCGGGGAGCAGCGCCGGATCGGCGTCGCGATCGCCATCCCCGAGCCGTACGGCGCCCGCCTGCAGGCGGTGCGCGCCGAGCTCGGCGACCCGCTCGCCCGCTTCATCCCGCCGCACGTCACGCTCGTGGGCCCGACCGTCGTCGAGCCCGACCAGCTGCCCGAGGTGGAGCGGCACATCGCCGCCGTCGCCCGGATGCATCCGCCGTTCGTCGTCCAGCTCGTGGGGACGGGCAGCTTCCGTCCGGTCTCGCCGGTCGTGTTCGTCACGCTCGCGCGGGGCGTGGAGCAGTGCACCGCGCTCGAGGAGGCGGCCCGCACGGGCGTGCTCGCGCAGCGGCTGCGGTTCGACTACCACCCGCACGTGACGATCGCGCACGACCTCGACGACGCCGCCCTCGACCAGGCCGAGCGCGAGATGGCGGACTTCGACGCGACGTTCCTCGTCGACCGGTTCTCGCTCTTCGAGCACGGGGACGACGGCGTGTGGCGTTCCGTGCGGGACGTTCTCCTCGCCGGGTCCTGACGCCGGGCGCCCGCCTGCCGGGTCGGCCCTCCCGGCGTCGGCCTCCTACAGGCCGTGCGCCATCGCCCGGCGCAGGTCTGCGTTCAGCTGCGAGATGACGTCGAGCGGGATCTCCTTGGGGCACGTCGCGGCGCACTCGCCGATGTTCGTGCACCCGCCGAAACCCTCGAGGTCGTGCTGGCGCGCCATCGCGACGACGCGGGCGTCGCGCTCCGGCTGGCCCTGGGGCAGCTCGCCGAGGTGCGTGACCTTGGCGCCGAGGAACAGCATCGCCGAGGCGTTGGGGCAGGCGGC
>JBDIAU010000411.1:0-2847 GCA_039812565.1 Beutenbergiaceae bacterium | reverse complement strand
GAGATGCCGTAGTACGCCGCCTCGAGGATCTCCTTCATGTGGGCCAGCATCGGGATCCGCGGGTTCGCCGGGGCGCACTGGTCCTCGAAGGAGCGCAGGGCGAGGGCGTCGAGCGAGCCCATGAACTGGCCCTCGTCGATGCCCATGTCCTTGAACGAGCCGGGCATGCCCAGCCGCGCGCGCAGGTCGGAGCAGGCCTGGGCGTAGGACTCCACGCCCTCCTCCGGGGTGGAGGCCGGCAGGCCGAGCTCCTTGGCGATCCGCTGGTACCGCTCCGGGGCGTTGTAGACCTCGTACTTCGGCCAGGCGTTGAACTTGGTCGGGATCTGGCCGTTGTAGCGGATCGCGTACGGCAGGAGGACGGCGTTCGTCCGGCCGTGGATCTGCTTGAACGTCGAGCCGACCGTGTGCGCCATGGCGTGCACGATGCCGAGGAAGGCGTTGCCGAACGCCATGCCGGCGATCGTCCCGGCGTTGTGCATGGTCTCGCGCGCCTCCGGGTCGTTCTCGACCACGGAGCGCTCGATGTTGCCGAAGATCAGCTTGATCGCGTGCAGCGCCATGCCGTCGGTGAAGTCGTTCGCGTAGACCGACACGAACGCCTCGGTCGAGTGCGTGAGGGCGTCCATGCCGGAGTCGGCGGCGACGAACGACGGCATCTTCTCGGTGAGCGTCGGGTCCACGATCGCGACGGTCGGCGTGAGCGCGTAGTCGGCGAGCGGGTACTTGTAGCCCGTCGCCGGGTCGGTGATCACGGCGAACGGCGTGACCTCGGCGCCGGTGCCCGACGTCGTCGGGATGCAGACGAGCTTGGCGAGCTCGCCGAGCGTCGGGAACTTGAAGGCGCGCTTGCGGACGTCGAGGTACTTCTCGCGCAGGTCGGAGAAGTTGACCTCGGGGTGCTCGTACAGCAGCCACATGACCTTGGCGGCGTCCATGGGCGAGCCGCCGCCGAGCGCGATGATCGTGTCCGGCTTGAACGCCCGCATGATCTCGGCGCCGCGGTGCACGGTGCCGACGCTCGGCTCCGGCTCGACGTCGTCGAAGACCTGGACCATGACCTCGTCGCCGCGCCGCTTGAGCACGTCGCGGACCTGGTCCACGTAGCCGAGGCGGGTCATCGTGTGGTCGGTGACGATCGTGACCCGCTTGATGCCCTTCATGTCCATGAGGTAGCGGATCGCGTGCGGCTCGAAGTAGGTCTTGGCCGGGACCTTGAACCACTGGAGGTTGTTGTTCCGGCGGCCGATCCGCTTGATGTTCAACAGGTTCACCGCCGAGACGTTGTTGGAGACGGAGTTCCGGCCGTACGAGCCGCAGCCGAGCGTGAGCGAGGGGATGAAGGCGTTGTAGATGTCGCCGATGCCGCCGAGCGACGTCGGCGAGTTCGCGATGATCCGGACCGCGCTGCAGCGGTTGCCGTACTCCTCCACGAGGGCGGCGTCCTCGGTGTGGATGGCGGCCGAGTGGCCCAGGCCGTCGAACTTGACCATGGCCACCGCCAGGTCGAGCGCCTCCGCCCGCGTCTTCGCCTTCAGCACGGCGAGCACCGGGGCCAGCTTCTCGCGGGTGAGCGGCTCCTGCGGGCCGACGCCCTCCGAGACCTCGGCGAGGAGGACGGAGGTGTCCTCCGGCACGGTGAAGCCGGCCTGCGCGGCGATCCAGACCGGGGACTGGCCGACGACGCGCGCGTTGAGCTTCGCGCCGGCGCAGTTCTCGGAGCCGGCCTGCGCCCCGAAGATGAAGTCCTCGAGCTTGGCCTTCTCCTCCGGGCTGCAGATGTGGGCGTGGAGGCGGCGGAAGTGGCTGAGCGCCTCGTCGTAGATCTCGGCGTCGATGATCGCGGCCTGCTCGGAGGCGCAGACCATGCCGTTGTCGAAGTTCTTGCTCAGGACGATGTCCGTGCAGGCGCGCTCGAGCTTGGCGCTCTTCTCGATGTACGCCGGGACGTTGCCCGCGCCGACGCCGAGCGCCGGCTTGCCGCAGGAGTACGCCGCGCGGACCATCGCGTTGCCACCGGTCGCCAGGATGAGGGCGACGCCCGGGTGGTTCATGAGCTTGGCGGTGTTCTCGAGCGACGGGTGCTCGACCCACTGGATGCAGTTCTCGGGCGCGCCGGCGGCGACGGCCGCGTCGCGGACGATGCGGGCGGCCTCCGAGGAGCACTGCTGGGCGTTCGGGTGGAAGGCGAAGACGATCGGACAGCGGGTCTTCAGCGCGATGAGCGACTTGAAGATCGCCGTCGACGTCGGGTTGGTCACCGGGGTGACGCCGGCGACGACGCCGACCGGCTCGGCGATCTCGACGATGCCGAGGAGCTCGTCCCGGGCGATGACGCCGACGGTCTTCGTGTCACGCATCCGGTGGGTGACGTGCTCGCAGGCGAAGATGTTCTTGGTCGCCTTGTCCTCGAAGACGCCGCGGCCGGTCTCGGCGACGGCGGCGAGGGCGAGCTGGCCGTGCTGGTTGAGCGCGGCGACCGAGGCCTTCTTGACGATCCGGTCGACGTCCTCCTGGGTCAGGGACTCGTAGTCCTTGAGCGCCTGCAGCGCGCGGGTGACCAGGCCGTCGATCTCGTCGGTGCCGACGGGCAGGTCGGGGGATGGGTTCACGATCGCCTCTCCTCGAGTGGGTGTGTCACGACGCGTTTCACGCTAGGGAGGGCGGGGCGCGACGGCGTGAACCGAAGGTCCCGAGAGATGTGACCGGAACGTGACGATTCTCACGGTGTGCGGTCGCGCCGCACGGGCCGCGAGGCGGCCCCGGGGGAGCGCGGCACGGCCGCACCACGGCGCCGACGTCGCGTGAGGCAACGCCCGCGGCCGCCGGCGAGGCCGCGGCGACGCC
>JBDIAU010000410.1:0-2852 GCA_039812565.1 Beutenbergiaceae bacterium | reverse complement strand
TGGCCCGGAACCGCGTCGCCGTCCGGCTCGCGCTCCGCGACGCTCGGGCGAATCGCGGTCGGACGACCTTCGTCGCCATCCTCGTCGCCCTGCCCGTGCTCGCGGTGACGACGCTCCTCGTCGTCTTCACGTCCAGGGTCCCGGTCGGTTCCGACCTCGCCCAGGCCACTCTCGGCGACGGCGCGCAGGCCTTCGTCAGCTCGTGGTCGGCCGGGCCGATCACGCAAGCACCGACCGAGCTGTGGTCGATGACCCCGCCGACAGCGGACGCGACCGTCCCCGAGGATCGTGCGGCCGCCCTTCGCGCGGCCCTTCCTCCGGGGGACTCACTCGTCAGGACGCTCCACGGCCAGCTGTGGATCTCGGGCACGGGCGGCGCCGTCGACATCGACGGCGCGACCGCGCCGCGGGAGGTCGCGGACGGGCTTCCGTACCGAACGGGCCGGGCGCCCACAGGACGCCGCGAGGTCGCGCTCACCCCGTTCGCCGCGAGGGAGACCTCGACGACCGTCGGGGACACGGTGCACGTCGCGTTCCCCTCCGGCACCGAGGTCACCGCCACCGTGGTCGGCGTGCTGTCGGGCACGTGGCGGGGCGCCCAGCTCGTCGCGTCGGCCGCCACGGTCGACGACACGGCGTGGCGAGGGGCCGGCGCTCCGGACCCGGACCAGTGGTGGGTCGTCGGCCCGACACCGGTGACCTGGGACGACGTGAAGCAGATCAACGCGCTCGGCTTCGTCGCCGTGAGCCGAGCCGTGCTGACGGAACCTCCGGCCGGCGTGTCGGCGGTCAGCGACGCGGGTCTGCCGCTCTCGGTCCAGGCCAGGGGCCTTGCTCCCGTCGTCGCGGTCACGCTCGTCGCGCTCCTCGAGGTCGTCCTTCTCATCGGCCCGGCGTTCGCCGTCGGCGTCAGGCGGACCGAGCGCCACATTGCCCTCGTCGCCGCGGTCGGCGGGGATCGGCGCACCCTGGCCCGGATCGTCCGGTACGGCGGAGCGGCGATCGGGCTGGGCGCCTCGGTCATCGGCGCGACGGTCGGCGTCGGGCTTGCAGCGGCATACCGCCTCCTCGCTCGCGACGCCGAGGACCCGTTCGCCTACCCGAACCTCCGCGTGCCGGTCCTCGCCATCCTCGGGGCTGTCGCCGTCGGCACGACGATCGCCGTGGCCGCCGCCTGGCTGCCCTCCCGTCGGGCCGCGCGCATCGATGCCGTCGCCGCGCTCGCGAGCCGCCGGCCCGCCACGCCCCGCCGTCGCGGGGCCGGCGCGCTCGCTGCGATCGCGCTCGTCGCCGGAGGCCTCCTCTCGCTCTGGGCCGTGACCGACGGGTCGTTGCTCACGCTCGCCGTCGGACTGACGGCTGTCGCCGTCGGCCTCGTCGCACTCTCGGGCACGCTGGTCGCCGTCGTCGGGCTGCTCGCGCCGCGACTCGCACCGGCGGGTCGCTTCGCAGCGCGGGATGCCGACCGTCAGCGCACCCGGACGGCTCCCGCGGTCGCAGCCGTCCTCGCAGCCACCGCGGGCATGGTCACCGCGGTCGTCACGAGCCAGTCGGCGGCGACGCACGAGCAACGGACGTACGTTTCGCCGGTCGCGCCCGGCGTCGTAGCGGTGGACTTCAGCGACGTGAGCCGCACCGCCGAGGCGGACGCCGGTCTCGTGGCGAGCACGACCGAGGCGATCAGAGCGCGCCTCCCGATCGAGGACTCGGCGCCGGTGGCACTCGCCGGCCTGCCCCAGCCCGATCCTGCGCCGTGGTACTCGGTGGCCGCCGAGCCGTCGCCGTCGAACACCTGCCCGCTCGAGGCGACCGGCGCGACGGGCACGGACGGGGAGTGGGCAGCCGACCCGCGATGCACGGCCAGCCTAACCTCCCGCTCGTCGTCCTCGGCCTGGGCCGACCTCGGGTCCACGGTCGACAACGTGATCATCGACGACGGCACGGTCGTGACGCTCATGGGACTTCCTGGCGCAGCCGAGGCGGCCGCCGCGCTACGCACCGGTCACGTGGTCGTCCGCTCCCCGCTCGAGCTGTGGCCGGACGGCACGGCCCGGGTCGTCGTCGCCCGCTCGGAGGCCGCGTCGAGGACGGAGATCGCCGCGGTCACGGTGCCCGCCGTCGCCATCCCCCTCGGCGACGTCACGCCACTCATCCTTCCGCCCGAGACGGCGGCCGACCTGGGGTTGACGCCCGAGGTCGTCGGCCTCGTGGCGTCGACGAGCCGTCAGCCCACCGAGACCGAGCTGGCGGCCGCGAACGACGCCCTCGGCCTCCAGGGCAGCGTGAGCGTCGAGACCGGACCACCGGCGGTGGCGCTCGGCGGAACGTTCCTGGCCGCAGTCGCGACTGCCTTGCTCGTCGGCGTGGGGGCGACCGCCGTCGCCGTGGCCCTGGCGTCGACGGATGCGCGACCGGATCTGGCGGTCCTCGCCGCCGTCGGTGCAAGCCCTCGTACCCGCCGCCGCGTCGCCGGCGCGCAGGCAGCCGTCGTCGCCGGGCTGGGCTCGGCGGTCGGCACAGTCACCGGGCTTCTCCTTGCCCGCCTGCTCGTCACCGCGCAGTCGCACGCGTTCGACGCGGGTACGAGTTGGGGGTACGTGACCCCCTGGCCGGTGGTCGCGGCGATCGCACTGGGCGTCCCGCTGCTCGCGGTCGGCGGCGCGTACGTCCTCACGCCGTCGCGGCTGCCGGCCGTGGCCCGACGGATCGCCTGAGGCGCCGCACCCCCGGGCGCGGCCGGCCCGGGGGTGTCGCGGACCCGGTTGTGGTGCGAGGCTCGGGCGGTGGGTGCGCCGCTCTCGACCGACGACCTCCTCCGCGCCCGCTGGCACGCCACGGGCCTGCCGGTCGCC
>JBDIAU010000409.1:0-2864 GCA_039812565.1 Beutenbergiaceae bacterium | reverse complement strand
CGCCGCGGCGAGCGCCCGCGTGGCGCCGTCGAGCTCGGCGCCCAGGCCGCGCGCCCGGTAGCCGGCGACGGCGGACCGGACCTCCGCGAGGGCGCGACGGCCCGTCGTCTCGATGTCCGCGACCTCGGCCGCCGCGCGGGCCGGGTCGCTCGGGATGAGGCGCTGCGCGAGCTGCGCCTTGACCACGACGACGGAGAGCGTGTGACCGAGCAGGTCGTGCAGGTCGCGCGCGATGCGCTCCCGCTCGGCGATGGTGGCCAGGTGCTCGATCTCCTCCTGGGCTCGCAGCAGGCGCCGCTGCGCGCGGTCGCGCTCTGTCTCGAGCGCGGTGGCCGTTCCCATGATCAAGGTGAACAGGAAAGCCGGGGCGAGGGCCACCGCCCGCCACGGCATCGGCACGGGGGAGACCAGGAGCATGAGCCCGAGGACGCCCTCGAGGCCCAGGACGACCCCCGCCGCACGGCGCATCGGGCGCAGGTGCCCGGCGGTCGCGGCGGCGTAGACCACGAAGATGGCCGCGCCGCTGTTGACGAGGGACCCGAGGAACGCGAGCAGGGCGAGCGCCGCGATGAGCCACAGCCGCCGCCGGTCGTCGCGAGCCCGGAAGGTCGCGAGGTAGATCGGCAGGAACGCCGCCACGAGGACTGCGACGGCGAGCCAGTCGAGGGCGTCGGCGTTCGGGTCGAAGATCGGCTGGAAGGCCAGGGCGCCGAGATAGACGAGCCAGACGTAGCGCAGGTAGCGCGTCCCGTCGGCCGTCCGGCGGTCGTCGCGGGGACCGGTCATCCGTAGGTGCGCCCTTCGTCGCGACGGTAGCCCCAGACCGCGACCGCCAGGAACGCCGCCGTGAAGGCGAGCAGGGCGCCGGCGTGGAGCAGGGGCGACCCGCCCTGGGAGGCGCCGATCGTGCCGAGGGCGAGCTGCGCCAGATGGTACGGCGGCAGGAACGGCGCGGCCGCCTGGACGACGCTCGGCAGCTGCGTGATCGGGATCCACAGCCCGGAGACGAACGCCATCGGCAGGTAGACGAGGTTGAGGATGGCGGGTGCGGAGTTCGGTCCCACGAGGTAGCCGAACGCGAGTCCCATCGCGGAGAAGGGGAGTGCGCCGAGGACGAGCACGGCGACCAGGCTCAGCATCTGGCCGGCAGGCAGCCGCACGCCCCCGATCAGGGTCCCGACGAGCACGAGCGTCAGGACGATGAGGGTGGCGACGGCGACCGCCATCGCGACCTTGGCCGCGAAGTACGCCAGCGGGGGCATCGGCGAGACCCGCTTGAGCCGCATCCACCCCTGCCCGCGCTCGAGGGCGATCGAGACGCCGAACCCGAACAGCGCAGCGCCGATGACGCCGAACGCGCCGTACGTGGCCAGCATGTAGGTGGTGACGCCGACGCCGCCCGCGCTGCCGTCGGCGAAGGTCAGACCGAAGATCAGGTAGAACATCACGGGGAGCGCGATGGTGCTCACCGCGAAGATCGGGACGCGGAGGAGCTTGAGGACCTCGTGGACCGCCTCGGTGCGGTAGATGCGCAGGTGCTGTCGCGCGGAGAGCGTCGGGGTGGACGTCATGGTGGTCATGCTGCTGCCTCCTCGGCGTGGGTGGTGAGGGTGAGGACGGCCTCGTCGAGGCTCGGCTCGACGACCGTCACGTTCTCGACGGCGGGGTCGGCCTCGAGGAGGCACCGCAGCGCGGGCTCGGCCGTGCCGACGAGGAGCTCGAGGCGGTCGCCGTCGACGCTCGAGCGCTGCACGTCGGGCCAGGTCGCGGCCTGCGCCGCGCTGACGCTGGTTCGCGCGGTGATCCGCCGGCCGGGGACGAGGGCCTTGATCTGGGCGGGCGTGCCCTCGGCGATCATCCGCCCGGAGTGGAGCAGGACGATGCGGTCGGCGAGGGCGTCGGCCTCCTCGAGGTAGTGGGTGGTGAGCACGACGCCGCGCCCCGCCGCCGCGAGGTCCCGCAGGACGGCCCACAGGGAGCGGCGCACCTCGACGTCGAGGCCGGTGGTGGGCTCGTCGACGAAGAGGATGTCGGGGTCGCCGCTCAGGGCGATCCCGAACAGCACCCGGCGCTGCTGACCGCCGGAGAGCTCGCCGAAGAGGCGGTGCTCGAGCCCGGCGAGGCCGGCGGCCTCGACGATCGCGGCCATCGGCAGCGGCGCCGGGTAGTAGCCGCGGAACTCGGTGAGGAGCTCGCGCACCCTGAGCGTCTCCGGGACCCCCGAGGCCTGCAGCATCACCCCGGCGCGGGAGCGGGCGCCGGCGTCGCGGGGGTCGCGCCCGAAGAGGCGGGCGGTGCCGGAGGTCGTGGCCGTGAGCCCGGTGAGCATGCCGATGGCCGTCGTCTTGCCGGCTCCGTTCGGTCCGAGGACGGCGAGCAGCTCACCGGCCCGGACCTCGAGGTCGAGGGAGTCGACGGCGGCGACGCGGCCGTACCGCTTGGTCGCGCTGCGCAGCTCGGCGAGGACGGTGCGTCCCGCCGGGACGGGGCGCTCCGCGGCTCGGCTCGGGAGGTCGGTGGCGTTCCAGGTTCGCGTGGTCATGCCCTCCAGCCTGCGCCGGGCCGGACGGCGCGGGTAGTGCCGGGCGTCACGAGCCGGGGGTGACGAACGTCAGGTCCTCGGGCCGTCGCTCGGGCGTCCCGCCGGCGCCGAGGCGCCGACTCCCTGGCCCGCGGAGTCGCCCGTGGCCTCGTCAGCGGGCGGCGCCGAGCCCCTGCCGGTCGGCGGTGAGGGCGAGCGGCGCGAGGCCGGGGTGGGCGGCCCGGGTCTCGGCGACGAGCCGGGCGCGGGCGGCGTCGAGGGTCGGCACGCGCGTGGCCGGGACGTCCGCCGCGAGGTCGTCGACGAGCGCGGTGAGCCGCCG
>JBDIAU010000408.1:0-2870 GCA_039812565.1 Beutenbergiaceae bacterium | reverse complement strand
GGGCTGACCCTCCGGCGCCCTCGGCCGACGCCGCGGGCCCGGTGGCCCTCGTGGGCCGGGAGAAGCCAGGCTACGGTCAGCACCGACGGCCCCCGACGGACAGGAGCGGCCAGGTGGACCTCCCGCTGCTGGGCGAGACGGCCGGCCTCGGCCTGGCCGCCGTCGACGTGGTCGGCATCGCGTTCATGCCGATCCTCCTCGCCCAGGCGCGCGGCCTGCGCCGTGCGGTGATCTTCCTGCTCGGCTCGTTCGTCTCTCTGATCGCGATGGGCCTGCTCTTCACCACCGGCCTCGGCACGGTGGTCCGCGACGTGCAGGACCGGTACCCGTGGCTCGTGCCGGGCGTCGAGGTGTTCGGCGGCGTCGTCCTGCTCGGCCTCGGCGCCGTCATGCTCGTCCGGGCGCTGCGCGGCAGCAGCGCCCACGCCCCGGACAACCTCGTCGAGCGCCTCAACCTCCCGGAGCCCCTCCTCTTCCTCTTCGGGGCCGTGCTCGTCGCGATCCAGTCCGTCATCGACGTCGTCTTCGTGGTCGCGATGGTCGACGTCGGCGCCCGGGACCTGCCCCTCTACGAGGTGGTCGCGAACGTGCTCGCCTACGCGATCGCCGCGCTGGCGATCCAGGTGGCCGTCGTCGTCGCCTACGCGCTGACGCCGCACGCGCGACGCGAGCACGCCATGGCGGCGTTCGCGGACTGGCTCGCCCGCAGGGGCGAGCTCTGGGCGGGCGTCGTCGCCCTCGGGCTCGGCGTCGCGCTGCTCGTCATGTCCGGGCCGGACCTCCTCGGCGCCCTGAGCGGCGGCTAGGGAGCCTCGCCGCCGAGCGCCGCGAGGCGCGCCATCCCCGGTCCCTCGAACGTGCGGTACCGCTCGACGACGGCCGTCAGCGCCGCGCTGCGCGGTGCCCCGGCGGGGATCCGCGCCGGGTTGAGCGCCACCGATCCCATCCAGGCCCGGATGTCGGGGTCCGTCATGAACGACGACGACGCCCGGTGGCCCAGCGCCTGCATCCGCGCCCAGCCGGCGGGCGTGTCCGAGAGCGGCGACGGCGGGCACAGCCGGTTCTTGCGCTCGTCGCCGTCGACCGTGGCCTCGACGAACCCGGCGAGCGCGGCGCCGAGGCAGGGGAAGCCGGCCCGGATCGGCTGCAGCGTGATCACCTCGGGGAGCCAGATCGGCACGAGCGGCGGGTAGCGCAGGCCGGCCGCCGCGCAGTGCACCACGACGGCGCCCCGGGCGATCGGCACCTCGCCCCGGTCGAGGACCAGCCGGCCGGGCTCGACGGCGCGGACGTGACCGAGGCGCACGACCCGCTCGACGGTCCGTAGCCGCTCGAGCTCCCACCGGGCGAGCGTCGGCGCCTTGGCCATCGTGGGCGTGACCCGGCGGTCGAGCCGGACCATGACGCCGGCCTCCTCGAGCCGGAGGAACAGGTCGTCCGGGGACGTCGCGGCGGCCCCGGCCTCGACGACGTCCGCCGCCATCCCGAGGAAGACCACCGGGTCGGGCTGGACCACGGCGCGGTCGAGCATCCACGGCTCCCGCGGCCGCACCCAGCACACGGCGTCGGGGTCCACGCCGTTGGCGAGGAGCCAGACCACCGCGTCCGTCGCGGTCTTGCCCGACCCGACGACGACGTGCTCGGGCGGCGCCTCCCCCAGCCTGGCCAGGGCGTTCACCGGAACGACGCGGGCGCCGTCGGCCACCGCGAACGGCGGCGGGGTGTCGGCCGGGATCCGCGGCGACAGGTACCGGGCGTCGACCACCCGGCGGGCGACGTCGACGTCGTGCTCCCGGCCGGAGACGAGGGAGACGAACCGGCCGTCGCCGCGGTAGTCGCAGCCGGGGTAGAAGGTGACCTTCCCGGAGCCCAGCAGCCGCTCGCGCAGGACGTGCTCGTAGTAGGCGCAGACCTCGGGCGCCGTCGCCCGCTCGTGGAGCCCGGCCTCCGGGCCGGTGCTCTGCACCCGGCCGCCGCCGAGGAGCGTCGAGGCGACGCCGTAGAACGACGACGCCTGGTGGAGGCGGACGAAGGGGTAGGCGTCGAGCCAGTGCCCGCCGGCGGCGTGGCGGCGGTCGACCAGGACGACGCTGACGTCGGCGTGGTCGATCAGCGCGTCGGTGAAGGCCATCCCGGCCGCCCCCGCGCCGACCACCAGGTAGTCGGCCTTCAGGGCTCTCGCCACCTCGCCATCGTCGCCCCGCGCGGGGCGGGGGTCAACGGGGCGGGGGTGGGTGGGTGGCAGGGTGGCGGGCGTCAGCCGGCTGGGAGGAGCTCGGCGTACAGGGCGTCCACCTGACGCGCGATGTCGTCGCGCACTCCCCGGGTGCGGGCCAGCCCGGAGACGCCCTGCTCGGCGGGCTCGACGACGGCCCAGCGCTCGATCGGGGCACGCATGCCCTCGACCGGCGCCACCTGGGCGTCGGCGCCGAGGATGACCACTCGGTCGGCGGTCCGCAGCTCGTCGGGGTCGATCGCGCGCGGGGTCAGGCCGGCCATGTCGGCACCGAGCTCGGCGACGGCGCGCGCGGACTCGTCGTGGACGTGCGGGTCCGGGTCGGTGCCGGCGGAGCGGACGTCGACGGCGTCCCCCGCCCGGAGCCGCAGGAGCGCGGCCGCCATCTGGGACTTGCCGGCGTTGTGCACGCACAGGAACAGGACGACGGGGCGGGCGCTCATCAGTCTCTCCGACGGTGCGGCGGGGCGCGGGACGCGCGGTGGACCACCGAGCGTAGGCACGCCGGGCGAACGCCCGGTGTCCTGGAGGCGAACGCGTGGTGCGCCGGCTACCGGGCCGCGGCCAGGAGCTCCTTGACCGTCTGGGTGGTCGGCACGCGCCCGGCGAGGACGACGGCGTCGTCGACCACGAG
>JBDIAU010000407.1:0-2883 GCA_039812565.1 Beutenbergiaceae bacterium | reverse complement strand
GTAGCCGACCATCGCGACGAGCACGATGCGGGTGAACTTCGGCGTGACGCGGACCTTGCCGCTGGCGAACAGGGCGAGCGACGCGGCGAACGTCGCGAAGGTCGCGAGCACCGCCTGGAGCACGATGCCCGGCCACATGGCCTCGAAGACGGCGCTGAGGGCACCGAGGAACAGCCCCTCGAAGGCGGCGTAGCCCAGGATCAGCGCCGGGCTCGGCTCCCGTCGGAAGGCGTTGACCAGGCCGAGGACCAGGCCCCCGATCGCGCCGCCGACGAGGACGACGAGGTTGCCGGGGAAGAGGAACCAGGCGACGGCCGCGGTGGCGACGACGACGGCGAGGAGCCCGCCGCTGCGGACGATCACGTCGTCGTAGGTCATCCGACCGGTCTGCGCCGGCGCCGCCGGCGGTGCGGCGAACGAGGCCTCGAGCTGCTCGACCTGCTGCGCCGTCACGGTGGTGCCGCCGGCGGCGCCGGCCTGCTGCGGGTCTCTGAAGTACGGGTTGTTCGCGAAGACGGGGTTGCTCATGCTTCCTCCTGGTCGCGGGGCCTGCCGGGTACCACGGCCGGTGCCCGGGGTCGTCCCGCTGGCCTGTCCGGCCATGGTACGTCGCGGTGCCGGGCAGACGCCCGACGAGCCGCGGCGGGCCGTCATCCGGTCAACGTCCGTGCGCCCCTGAGAGTTCCCTGCGCGGAGCGTCCCCCGCCGCCGACGCGACGGGCCCGGAGGCCGCCTCGGGACGCCGGGCGCCACCCAGGTGCGGGCACCCGCCCAACGCACCCGCGAGCAGCGCCAGCGGCACGACCGCACCCACCTTCCACCACCCCACGCTCAGCACGAGGCAGAGCAGCGTCGGGATCCCGAAGACAAGCGGCGCGGCGAGCGGCAGGGGGCGGGGCAGCGTCACCTCTCCATGGTCGCAGCGGGGTCCGACACCGAAGAGATGGACGCCGTGTGGCGTCCGTCTCGCCGGATCAGTCCTCCCCGATCGTCTCCACGTGCAGGAACACGTCGATGAGCGGCGTGGTCCACAGCTCCGCGGGGAACGCCTCCCCCACCTCGAGGACGTAGGCGTGCTCCGGCGCAGCGAGCTCACCGCCGCTCACGGCGACCGTGCCGCCCGAGAGCAGGTCGCGGTAGTCGCCGTCGGGCAGGACCACCGGGACGCGCCCGCCCGCCCGGGCGACGTCGACGACGGCGAGCAGCGCCGGGCCGTCCGGCACCGGGGTCAGCACGTCGCCGTCCCGGCCCGCCCACGCGACCTGGACGCACGGCTCGTCCGCGAGGATCCACGGCTCCCCGGTTCGGACGGCCGGGTGCTTCTTCAGCCCGGCGAGGGCGGTCAGGAACCCGGTGAGCTCCCGGTCCCCCCACTCCACGGGGTCCGGCTCGAACAGCGACGGCCAGCGGCGCGCGGCGGACTCCTGGCCGGCGTAGATGAGGAACGGGCCGCGCACGCACGCCATGAGGGCCGTCCAGGCGAGCGCCTGCTCCCGCGACGGCGCGAAGTGCTGGATCCGGAACTGGTCGTGGTTCTCGACGAAGCGGAGCTTCGCGTAGTTGGCCGGGAGCGTGCCGTCCTGCCAGCGCAGGATCTCGAGGAACCGGCCGACCGGCACGGTGCCCACCACGGCCGACTGCCAGATGGACCACACGTCGTACTGGTACTGGACGTCGAACGCCTCGAACATCTCGCCGTCGCCGACCGTCGGGATCCCGGCCGCACGCCGGGCCTCCACCATCGACGGGTGGACGGTCTCCGCGAGCCACAGCAGGCCGGGCTTGATCTGCGCCAGCTCGGCTCGCGCCTGCCGCCAGAACGAGACGGGGACCAGCGAGGCGACGTCGCACCGGAAGCCGTCGACGCCCCGGCGCACCCACAGCGCGAGGGAGTCGATGAGGTAACGGGTGAGCCCCGGGTCCGGGTGCCGCAGGTCGATGATGTCCGTCCACGCGGGGACCGTGGTCACCGGCGTGCCCTGCTCGTCGCGGTGGAAGAACTCCGGGTGCTCCTCGACGAGCACGGAGTCCCGCGACGTGTGGTTGAACACCACGTCGATGATCACCCGCATGCCACGGGCGTGGGCGCCCTCGATCAGCGCGTCGAACTCCTCGTCGGTCCCGAGGTCCGGGTTGAGGGCCCGGTAGTCGCGGATGGCGTACGGGCTGCCGGCCGAGCCCTTGCGGCCGTCGACGCCGATCGGGTGGATCGGCAGGAGGTGGATGACGTCGACCCCGAGCGCGGCGATCCGGTCGAGCTCGGCCGTGACGTCGGGGAACCTTCCGGTCGGCCCGAAGTTCCTCACGAAGACCTGGTAGAAGACGAGCGATCGGGTCTCGAGCGGGGTGTCTGCAGCCATGCCGAGGATCGTGCCACGATCGACGGCGGCGCACGGGCGCTCCCCGAGCGCGGTCCTCGACGTGGGCGCCGCGTACCGAAACTCGCCCGGAGGCGCGACACCCGGCCTGCTCGTGCCGCACCATGGATCATGGGCGAGTACCAGGCGGGCGTGTGCAACATCGGACCCGCGGAGATCGCGCGACGACGCCGGGCGGGCGACGTCGGCGCGATCGTCACCGTGGTCCTCGCCGCGGCGCTCGTCGTGACCCGTGCCCCGCGGCTGTGGCGCCTCGCGATCGCGCTGCCCGCGGGCGGCGCCGCCTCCGGCTACCTGCAGGCCCGGGCGAGGTTCTGCGCAGGCTTCGGCTCCCGGGGCGTCTACAACTTCGGGCCGGTCGGCGGCGAGCTGCCGGTCGAGGACCCCGAGGCGCGCGCGCTCGACCTGGCCCGTTCCCGCCGCATCGGCGTCGCGAGCGCGGCGATCGGCATCGCCGCCGCCCTGGCGACGACGGCGCTCCCCGGGCTCCCGCGACGCTGACGCC
>JBDIAU010000406.1:0-2888 GCA_039812565.1 Beutenbergiaceae bacterium | reverse complement strand
CAGGAGGGACACATGTCCGAGGCCTCCCTCGCTCCCGCCTCGCTCGAGGTGGACGGCAAGCGGCTCGAGTTCGCCCGCGTCCGCGCGACCCAGGGCAACGACGGCATCGCCATCCAGCAGCTGCTCGCCGAGACCGGTCAGGTGACGCTCGACCCGGGCTTCATGAACACCGCGCAGTGCGTCTCGTCGATCACCTACATCGACGGCGACGCCGGCATCCTGCGCTACCGCGGCTACCCCATCGAGCAGCTCGCCCAGCACTCGAGCTACCTCGAGGTGGCGTACCTGCTCATCCGTGGTGAGCTGCCGACCCAGGAGCAGCTCGCCGCCTTCGAGCGCCGCGTCAAGCGGCACACGCTCCTGCACGAGGACTTCAAGGGCTTCTTCACGGCGTTCCCCCGCGACGGGCACCCGATGGCGGTCCTGCAGTCCAGCGTCGCAGCGCTCAGCACGTTCTACCCGCACACCGTCGACGCGACCGACCCCGACCAGCTCGAGCTGGCGACGGTCCTGCTCATGTCGAAGATCCCGACGATGGTCGCGTACATCGCCAAGCGCGGCTCCGGCCTGCCGCTGCTGTACCCGAACAGCCGGTACGGCTTCATCGAGGACTTCCTGCGGATGACCTTCGGGATCCCCTACGAGCAGCACGACGTCGACCCCGACACGGTGGCCGCGCTCGAGATGCTCCTCATCCTCCACGCCGACCACGAGCAGAACTGCTCGACGTCGGTGGTCCGGGTGACGGGCTCGAGCCACGCCGACATCTACGCGTCCATCTCGGCGGGCATCGGCGCGCTGTCCGGCCCGCTCCACGGCGGCGCGAACGAGGCCGTCCTCACGATGCTCCAGGAGATCCGCAAGTCCGGGATCAGCGTCCAGGAGTACGTCGAGAAGGTGAAGCGCAAGGAGGCCGGCGTCCGCCTCATGGGCTTCGGCCACCGGGTCTACAAGAACTACGACCCCCGCGCGGCGATCGTGAAGGCCACGGCCGACAAGATCCTCTCCAAGCTCGGCAAGCGCGACGAGCTGCTCGACATCGCGCTCGAGCTCGAGGACATCGCCCTCAGTGACGAGTACTTCATCGAGCGCAAGCTCTACCCGAACGTCGACTTCTACACGGGCCTGATCTACAAGGCGATGGGCTTCCCGACGCGGATGTTCACACCGCTGTTCGCGCTCGGCCGGCTGCCCGGCTGGATCGCCCAGTACCGCGAGATGAACTCCGACCCCGCCTTCAAGATCGGCCGCCCGCGCCAGGTGTACGTCGGCTACACCGAGCGCGACTACGTCCCGGTCGAGGAGCGCTGACCCGGCGCCCTTCCAGCGTCCCGCCGACGGCGCCGTCCCCCGCTCAGGGGGCGGCGCCGTCGGTCATCGCAGGACCACCTGCCCGGGCTCGAGCGCGGGTGCCTCGGGCGCCGGCTGCCACGCCGCCCGGGCGCCGTCGGCGCGGTCCCAGGTCATCCCGTCGGTCGTGACTTTCGAGACGCCGGTGGCGTCCGCGGTGGCGACCGCCCACTGCGCCACCGCCCAGCCGAGCCGGACCTGCTCGGCCTCGCTCGCCGTCGGTGCCAGGCTGCCGCCCTCGACGAGCACCGACCCGTCCGCCTGCGTCGTCGCGGTCACGGTGACGAAGTCCCGGGCGAGGCGCTCGGTGACGGCCGCCCCGGCGCCGGCCGCCTCCTGCTCGGTGGCGGGCTGCAGGAGGCACGTGAGGCCCGCCGGGGTGTGGCCGGTCATGGCGGAGGCGAACGCCCGCGCGGTCTGCTCGTGGTCGGCGTAGGCGTCGGGGAAGGCCGAGCGCTGCACGCTCTGGGCGGCGTCGGTCACCTGGAGGTCCTCGTATCCCTCGATGGTCACGAGGACGTCGTAGAACGCGTTGGTCGCGTAGACGGGGTCCATGATCTGCTCGACCGTGCCCCAGCCCTGCGACGGGCGCTGCTGGAAGAGCCCGACGGAGTCGCGGTCCCCGTACTCGATGTTGCGGAGCTTCGACTCCTGGATCGCCGTCGCGATGGCGATGGTGGCGGCGCGCGCGGGCAGGCCCCGGTGCACGGCGACCGCCGTGAGGAGGGCGGCGTTGTCGGCCTGGTCGGGCGCCAGCGAGGCGGTGACGTCACCCGCCAGGACGGCGTCGCAGCGCTCGATGATCGGCCCGCGGGAGTCGAGGGCGCCGAGGAGGGCGACCACCCCGACCACCGCGCCGCCGAGCACGGCGACGACAGCGAGGACGAGCACGAGCGCACGGCGGGCGCGGCGGCGTCGGACCCGTCGTGCGGCCGCTGCGGCCGCCCCGACGGGAGGACGGGCCGCGCTCATCCAGCGTGCAGCGCCGCGTTGAGGACGACGCCGTGGCCGGCGCGGGGGAGGGCCTCGACGGCGCCCGTGAGGGAGTGCCGGCGGAACAGCAGGCCGTCGGCGCCCGAGAGCTCGCGCGCGGCGACGACGCGCGGCTCGCCGCCGGACCCCTTCGCGGGCAGCAGCGTGACCTTGGTGCCCGCGGTGAGGTAGAGGCCGGCCTCGACCACGCAGTCGTCGCCGAGCGAGATGCCGAGCCCGGCGTTGGCGCCGAGCAGGCTGCGCCGGCCGATGCGGACCCGCTCCTTGCCGCCGCCGGAGAGCGTGCCCATGATCGAGGCGCCGCCGCCGATGTCGCTGCCCTCGCCGACGACGACGCCCTGCGAGATGCGGCCCTCGACCATCGACGTGCCGAGCGTGCCGGCGTTGAAGTTGACGAAGCCCTCGTGCATCACGGTGGTGCCGGGGGCCAGGTGGGCGCCGAGGCGGACGCGGTCGGCGTCGGCCACCCGGACGCCGGTCGGCAGGACGTAGTCGACCATCCGGGGGAACTTGTCGACGCCGTAGACGGTCACCGTGGTCCCCGC
>JBDIAU010000405.1:0-2894 GCA_039812565.1 Beutenbergiaceae bacterium | reverse complement strand
GAGTCCGCCCGGACCTCCGCCGGGCAGCTGCTCGCCGACGCCCGGGCAACCGCGGACGCGCTCCTGGCAGAGGCCCGCGGCACGGCCGACGCCGAGCTGACGACCGCCCGCAGCCAGGTCGCCGCCCTCGACGCGCAGAAGGCCGCCGTCTCCTCCTACCTCGAGGAGGTCCGCGGCGTCCTCGGCGCCCGCCGCACCACCCCCGCGGCCAAGTCGCGCCCGGCCAAGCCGGCCGGCACGCAGGCGTGACGGCGGCCGCCGGGCCCGCGGCGGCGCCGTCGGCGCGGCGTACCCTGGGGCCGACGAACGGGAGCACGGCATGACCGAGAACGCGTCCGAGGACTGGCAGGCGCAGCGCCGGGCCGCAGCCGCGGCTCACGCCGACGCCCTGAGCCGCAAGCAGGCCGCCGAGAGCGCCCAGGCCCGCGTCCTGCTCGCCGACTTCGTGCGTCGGGCGAAGGAGCAGGGCCTGCCCGCGGAACGGCTGATCGTCCAGGGCTACGGCGGCAAGGGCTCCGCCAAGAGCCAGGTGACCGGGTGGTACCTGCGCTACGACCGGGCGGTCGGGGTCGGCGACGACTGCGAGTTCTACGTGCTCACCGCGCCGCTCACCCTGCTCGACCGGGTCCGCGGCATCACGGTCACGCCCACCGACCCCCCGCTCGTCATCGGGCAGGGCGGCCGGGACGGCGACACCATCGACCTCGTGCAGGCGCTCGACCGCCTGCTCCCCCGCGACGCGTGAGCGTCGGCGCGGAGCGCCGGGCCGTTCCCGGCCGCTGGGCGGCCACGGCCGCCGGGGCAGGCCTCCTGGGCGCCGACGGCGTCCCGCGGCCGACGATCTTCGCCGAGATGACGCAGCTCGCCCACCGCACCGGCGCGATCAACCTGGGCCAGGGCTACCCGGACGCGGACGGCCCGACCGAGGTGCTCGAGGCCGCCGTGGCGGCGATCCGCGGCGGGCGCAACCAGTACGCCCCCGGCCCCGGCGTCGCCGAGCTCCGGCGCGCCGTCGCCGCGCACCAGGACCGGTGCTACGGGATCGCGCTCGACCCGGACACCGACGTGCTCGTCACCACGGGGGCGACGGAGGCGATCGCCGCGAGCGTCCTGGCACTCACCGAGCCGGGCGACGAGGTGGTGGTCCTCGAGCCGTTCTACGACTCCTACGCGGCCGTCGTCGCGCTCGCCGGGGCCGTCCGTCGGACCGTCCCCCTGCGCCCGCCCGCCGGGCCGGGCGAGCGCTGGCGGCTCGACCCGCAGGACCTCGCCGCCGCCGTCGGGCCGCGGACGCGCCTGATCCTCCTGAACACCCCGCACAACCCCACCGGCACGGTCCTGACCGCCGCGGAGCTCGCCGCCGTCGCCGACGCGGCGACCGCTGTGGGCGCCGTCGTCGTGACCGACGAGGTCTACGAGCACCTGACGTACGACGACGCGCGGCACGTGCCGATCGCGACGCTGCCGGGGATGGCGGAGCGGACCCTGACGATCTCCTCCGCCGGGAAGACGTTCTCCGTCACCGGGTGGAAGGTCGGCTGGGTGACGGGACCGGCGCCGCTGGTCGACGCGGTGCGGGCGGTCAAGCAGTTCCTCACGTACACCTCGGGCGCGCCCCTCCAGCCCGCCGTCGCCCTCGCCCTGGGCCTGCACGACGCCGTGGCCGAGCTGCGCCGCAGCCTCGAGGAGCGCCGCGACCTCCTGTGCGCCGGGCTCGAGGCCGCCGGCCTGGAGGTGTCCCGTCCCGAGGGGACGTACTTCGCGATCGCCGACGCCGCCGCGCTCGGCTGGGAGGACGCCGTCGCCTTCTGCGCGGCGCTGCCCGAGCGGGCGGGCGTCGTCGCCATCCCGGTGACCGCCTTCACCACGCCCGGCGGCCCGGCGGCCGCCCGGATGCGCTCCCTGGTGCGGTTCGCGTTCTGCCGGTCCCGCAGCGACATCGAACGCGCGGCCGCGCAGCTCGCGGCCGCGCGCTGGTGACCGAGGGGACGGCGTCGTGTGCGGGCGGTACGCCTCCTACCGGCAGGCCCAGGAGCTGGCGGACGCCTTCGACGTCGAGGAGGTGAGCGAGGCGGCCGCCGCCGTCGTGGCGTCGTACAACGTGGCCCCGACGGACGCGGTCCGGGTGGTCCTCGAACGGCCGGCGACGGAGACGGGCGACGCCCCGCGGCGCGAGCTCCACGCCGCGCGCTGGGGGCTCGTGCCCGCGTGGGCCGACGACGTGCGGATCGGCAGCCGCCTCATCAACGCCCGCTGGGAGACGGCGGACAGCAGGCGGGCGTTCCGCACCTCCCTCGTCAAGCGCCGCTGCGTGGTCCCCGCCGACGGCTACTACGAGTGGGAGCGCCGCGACGGCCACAAGGTGCCCGTCTACATCCACGACGACGACGGCGCCCCGCTCGCCTTCGCCGGCCTGTACGCCTGGTGGCGCGACCCGGCGAAGGCCGAGGACGACCCGGCCCGCTGGCTGCTCTCCGCCACGATCCTCACGACCGACGCCGTCGACGAGCTCGGCCGCATCCACGACCGGACGCCGGTGGTGCTCGGGCCCGACCGGCTGGCCGCGTGGCTGGACCCGGCACGCCAGGACCCGGCCGCAGCGAAGTCGCTGCTCGCCGAGCCGCCACAGCGGCTGGCGTTCCACGAGGTCTCGACCCGGGTCAACGCGGTCCGCAACGACGGGCCGGACCTCATCGCGCCCGTCTGAGGCCGGCCGGGCACGGGGCGTCCGGGCGCCACGGCGACCGCGCCGTCACGCCTGTGGACGGACCCGCCCCCGGCGCTGTCCACAGGCCGAGCGGGCGCCGTCGGCGCCGCACGGCAGGCTCGCCGTCGTGACCGCCACCCCCACGCTCGACCACGCCCGGCCAGACCCGCGCGCCGCACTGGCGGCG
>JBDIAU010000404.1:0-2894 GCA_039812565.1 Beutenbergiaceae bacterium | reverse complement strand
CCGTGCCGCCACCGGTAGTGCTCCACGTGCTCGATCGCGTGGCCGAGGGTGTGCCCGTAGTTGAGGATCTCCCGCAGCGACGCCTCGCGCAGGTCCTGGCTCACCACCTCGGCCTTGACGCGCACGGCTCGCTCGACGAGCTCCGCGAGCACGTCGGAGCCGGGGTCGGCCGCCGCGGCGGGGTCCGACTCGACGAGCTCGAGGATCCGCGGGTCGGCGATGAAGCCGCACTTCACCACCTCCGCCAGGCCCGCCCGCAGGTCCTGCCCGGGCAGCGTGCGCAGCGCCGCGAGGTCGCACAGCACCCCGGCCGGGGAGTGGAACGCCCCGACGAGGTTCTTGCCCTCGGCGGTGTTGATGCCGGTCTTGCCGCCGACGGCGGCGTCGACCATCGCCAGCAGCGTCGTCGGCACCTGCACCACCCTGACCCCGCGCAGCCACGTCGCGGCGACGAAGCCGGCCAGGTCGGTGGTCGCACCGCCGCCGAGACCGACGACGACGTCCTCGCGCGAGAATGCCGCCCGGCCGAGCAGGCCCCAGCACGACGCCGCCACCTGCGAGGTCTTGGCGTCCTCGGCGTCGGGCACGACGGCGAGGTGCACCTCGCGACCCTCGGCCTCCAGGGCGGAGCCGACGGCGGCCGCCGCCGCCTCGAGCGTGGCCGGGTGGACCACCAGCACGCGCCGGGCCCGCGGTCCGACGAGCCCGCCGACGAGGCCCGCGAGCCCGTGCCCGACCAGCACGTCGTAGTCGTGCTCGGCGTGCACGGCGATGCGCGCCCGGACGCCGCCCACCGCCGCTGCCCCGCTCACGCGTCCTCCTGGACGGACTCGAGGGCGTCGAGGACGCGCTGCGCCACCTCGTCCGGCGCGATCCCGTCCGTGCCGACCCGGACGGTCGCGACGCGCTCGTAGATCGGCCGCCGCTGCGCCATCAGCGCCTGCCAGCGCGCCCGGGGGTTGCCGACCAGCAGCGGCCGGGCGCCCGAGAGCCCGACGCGGGGCGCCGCCTCGGCGAGGGAGACGTCGAGGAACACGACGGTGTGCGCGGCCAGGTCGGCCTGCGTCGCGGGGTCGAGGACCGCTCCCCCGCCGAGCGCCAGCACGCCGTCGTGCTCGGCGAGCCCGGCGACGACGGCGGCCCGCTCGAGCGCGCGGAACGTCTCCTCGCCGTCCTCGAGGAAGACGTCGGCGACGGACCGGCCGGCGGCGGCCTCGACGTCGGCGTCGGTGTCGCGGAAGCCCACCCCGTACACCCGCGCGAGCAGCTCCCCGACGGTCGACTTGCCCGCCCCGGGCGGGCCGACCAGGACGACGACGGGCGAGCTCACCGCTGGTGCTCCGGGATCGCTGCGAGGTAGGTGCGCAGGTTGCGGGCGGTCTCGCCCACCGAGTCGCCGCCGAACTTCTCGACGACGGCGTCCGCGAGCACGAGCGCCACCATCGCCTCCGCGACGACGGCGGCCGGCGCCACCGCGCACACGTCCGAGCGCTGGTGCAGCGCCGTCGCCGCCTCCCCGGTCGCGACGTCGACGGTCGAGAGCGCGCGCGGCACGGTCGAGATCGGCTTCATCGCGGCCCGGACGCGCAGGACGTCGCCGTTCGACATGCCGCCCTCGACGCCGCCGGCCCGGTTGGTGCGCCGGACGATGCGCCCGTCCGGGCCGTGCTCGATCTCGTCGTGGGCGACGGAGCCGCGGCGCCGGGCGGTGCGGAAGCCGTCGCCCAGCTCGACGCCCTTGATGGCCTGGATGCCCATGACGGCGCCCGCGAGCCGGGCGTCGAGGCGGCGGTCCCCGTGGACGTGGGAGCCGAGCCCCGGCGGCAGGCCGTAGGCGAGGACCTCGACGACGCCCCCGAGGGTGTCGCCGGCCTTCTGGGTCTCGTCGATCTCGGCGACCATGGCCGCCGAGGTGGGCGCGTGGAAGCAGCGGATGGGGTCGGCGTCGAGGGCGGCGACGTCGTCGGGGCCGGGCAGCGCCGCGCCGTCGGGCACCTCGACCTCGCCGACGGCGACGACGTGCGAGACCAGCCGGACGCCGGCCGCCTGCTCGAGGAAGGCGGCGGCCACCCGGCCGAGCGCGACCCGCGTGGCGGTCTCGCGGGCGCTGGCCCGCTCGAGGACGGGGCGCGCGTCGTCGAACGCGTACTTCTGCATGCCGACGAGGTCGGCGTGCCCCGGGCGGGGGCGGGTCAGCGGCGCGTTGCGGGCCCGCTGCAGGAGCGCCGGGTCGCTCACCGGGTCGGCGGACATCACGTCCACCCACTTGGGCCACTCGGTGTTGCCGATCTCGACGGCGACCGGCCCGCCCTGGGTGAGGCCGTGGCGCAGGCCGCCGAGGACCCGCACCTGGTCCTGCTCGAAGGCCATCCGGGCCCCGCGGCCGTAGCCGAGGCGGCGCCGGGCGAGCACCTGCCGGATGTCGTCGGTCGTCACCTGCACGCCTGCGGGCAGGCCCTCGAGGATGCCGACGAGGGCCTCCCCGTGCGACTCGCCGGCCGTCAACCACCTGAGCATGGGGGGCATCCTCCCACGCGGCGGGAGCCGGGCCGGTGCTCCGCGAGCGCCCGGGTCAGGAGCTCACCACCGGCGTGAGGGCGGCCACGAGAGCGGCCCGCATCGCCTCCACCGGCGGCTCGAGCCCGGTCATGAGACGCACCTGCTCGGCGGCCTGGTGCAGCAGCATCGCCCACCCGGGGGCGACCAGCCCGCCGGTGCGCCGCCACGCGTCGGCCAGCGCCGTCGGCCACGGGTCGTAGACGACGTCGAGGAGCAGCGCCCCCTCGGGCCGCGCCGTGCCGCGGGCGAGGAGCTCGGCGGCGAGGGCGTCGGCGGCGCCCGCGGGCGCGGTCGAGACGAGGACGCCGGCCGCGGCGGCCGCGTCCAGGCCCCGG
>JBDIAU010000403.1:0-2897 GCA_039812565.1 Beutenbergiaceae bacterium | reverse complement strand
ACGGCGCCCGACCGCAGCCCCGAGGCGTTCGTCGGCTCCCTGGCCGGCACCCAGGACACGATCCTGCCCACGCTCGAGCTCTTCACCGAGGGCCTGCTCACCGACCGGCGGCTCCTCGACGACTACCTGGCCTACCGCGCCGCACCGTCCGGCGACCCCGCGGCCGCACCCGCCCCCGACGTCCCCGTCCCGACCGGCTGAGCGCCCGACGACGCCCGGCTCCTCCTGGCGAAGGAGAGACCGTGTCCCCCATCACCGAGCAAGGCTCGCACCCTCAGGTCAACGCCGTGGAGGTCCACGGGCTGACCAAGCACTTCGGGACCGTGCAGGCGCTGCGCGGCCTCGACCTGGTGGTCCCGGTGGGCGAGGTCACCGGCTTCCTCGGGCCCAACGGCTCCGGGAAGTCGACGACCATCCGCGTCCTCCTCGGCCTCCTGCGCGCCGACGCCGGCCACGTCAGCGTCCTCGGCGGCGACCCGTGGGCCGACGCGGTGCGCCTGCACCGCTCCATCGCCTACGTCCCCGGTGACGTGACGCTGTGGCCGAACCTCACGGGCGGTGAGGCCATCGACATCCTGTGCCGGCTCTCCGGCCCCCTCGACCCGCGACGCAAGCAGGTGATGCTTGAGCGGTTCGACCTGGACCCGACCAAGAAGGCCCGGGCGTACTCGAAGGGCAACCGGCAGAAGGTGGCCCTCGTCGCCGCGCTCGCCTCGACCGCCGAGCTGCTCCTCCTCGACGAGCCGACGTCGGGCCTCGACCCCCTCATGGAGGCGGCGTTCACGGAGTCGATCCGCGAGGTCAAGGCCGAGGGCCGGTCGGTGCTCCTCTCGAGCCACATCTTCGCCGAGGTCGAGAAGCTCGCCGACCGCGTCACCATCATCCGCGAGGGCGCGACGGTCGAGTCCGGCACCATCCCCGAGCTTCGCCACCTCACGCGCTCGCAGGTCACCGTGGGCCTGGACGCGGCGGGCGGCCTCGCCGCCCTGGACGGCGTCCACGACCTGCGGCACGAGGACGGCCACGTGACGTTCGCCGTCGACGACGACCGGCTGCCGGAGGTGCTCGCCGCCGTGGCCGCGCTGCGGCCGCGATCCCTCGTCGCCAACCCGCCGTCCCTCGAGGACGTGTTCCTGCGCCACTACGGCACCGAGCTCGCCGCGCTGAGCAGGACCGAGCCATGACCGCCACCCGCGTGCCGCCGGCGACGACGACGTCGCCCGCCGCCCACCGCGCGCCCACCCGCACGCTCGTCGGGACCGGCACGATGATCCGGCTCGTGGTCCGGCGCAACCGGATCCGGCTCCTCGTGTGGCTCGTCGTGCTCGTCGGCCTCTTCGCGTACGTCGAGGCCTACTACACCGACATCTTCGACACCCAGGCGGCGCTCGACGACTTCGCGATGGTGAGCGACGTGCCGTCGATCAAGGCGCTGACCGGTCTCGCGGCCGCGCCCGCCACGCTCGGCGGCGCCGTCTGGACGAAGATCTGGATGACGTGCGCGATGTCGCTGGCGTTCGGCGTCGTCTTCCTCGTGACCCGCAACGGTCGCGCCGACGAGGAGGCCGGCCGCACGGAGCTGCTGCGCTCGCGCGTCCTCGGGCTGCACGCGCCGTCGGTCGCGTCGTGGCTCGTCCTGGCCGTCCTGTGCGTCGCCGTCGGCGTCGGCGTCGCCGTGGCCTCCGCGGCCGGAGGCCTCGACCCGGCGGGCACCGGCATCACGGGATCGCTCGTCGTCGGCGCCTCGCTCACCGGCGTCGGGCTCGTCGCGATCGGCGTCGGCGCCGTCGCCGGCCAGCTCGCCTCGACCTCCCGCGGGGCCAACACGCTCGGCTCGAGCGTCCTCGGCGTCCTCTACGCGCTGCGGATGGTCGGGGACCTCGGCGACGGCCGCCTCACGTGGGCGTCGCCCATCGGCTGGGCCGAGGAGATGCAGCCGTGGGGCGCGAACCGGTGGTGGCCGCTCGGCCTCATGGTCCTGCTCGCCGTCGTCCTGCTCGCCGCGGCGGCCCTGCTCGAGGCGCGCCGCGACCTCGGTGCCGGCCTCCTGCCGGAGCGTCCCGGCCGGGCCGCCGCGCCCGTGCGGTACGGCCGGCCGCTCGGCCTGGGGCTGCGGCTCCAGCGCGGACCGATCATCGGCTGGACCCTCACGGTCGCCCTGAGCGCTCTCATGTTCGGCTCGGTCGTCGACGCGATGAACGAGCTCATGAGCGACGCCGGCAGCCAGGTCGCCGCGCTCCTACGCGGCACCGGCATCGACGCGCTGCTGTCCATGCTCGTCACCATGATCTCCCTGATCGTCACCGTCTTCGCGATCCAGACGTCGGTGGCGCTGCGGGTGGAGGAGGCGAACGGCCTCGTCGAGCCCGAGCTCGCCGGAGCGCTCTCCCGCACCCGGTGGGCCCTCGAGCGCCTGCTCATCCCGATCGTGGGCGCCGCGCTGCTGCTGCTCCTCGGCGGCGCGGGCATGGGTGCCGGTTACGGCTCGATCGTCGGCGACAGCGGACTCACCGGCGACCTCGCCCTCGCGGCTCTCGCCTACTGGCCGGCCGTGATGATCTTCGTGGGCATCTCGGTGGCCCTCTTCGGCTGGCTCCCCCGGCTGGCGGTGCCGCTCGCCTGGGGCGTCCTCGCGGCCATGTGGTTCGTCGTCATCATCGGCGACGCGCTGCACCTGCCGGCGTGGGTGCTCGACGTGCTGCCGTTCTCCGCGACGCCGTACCAGCCGCTCGAACCGATGAGCTGGACGCCGCTGGTGGTCATGACGCTGGTCGCGGCCGTGCTCGTGTGGGCCGGGCTCGACCGGTTCAACCGGCGGGACGTGCAGCCGGGCTGAGGGAGGCCGCCGACGGTCGGGCCGTTCGACCCCTTCTGCCCGGCCGCCCGCGACCGATGAG
>JBDIAU010000402.1:0-2902 GCA_039812565.1 Beutenbergiaceae bacterium | reverse complement strand
TGCAACCCGGGCACCATCACCGGCGCCCGCTGCAACGAGCAGATCTGCGCGATCCCGTGCACCCCCGGCGCCGGGCGCACGTGCAACACCATCAAGGTGGACGACGAGGAGGACGTGCCGTTCTCCTTCGCCCCCGTCATCGGCATCGACACCGGGTCGACCGGCGCGCTGTCCTCCGCCGCGTGCAAGGGCTCGTGCGGCTCCGAGCTGCCCAACCCCATGGACATCGTCATCGTCGGCGACCGCACCGGCTCCATGAGCGCCAGCGACCTCAGCCTCATGAAGTCCGCGATCACCAGCACGCTCCAGACGATGACCACGGCGCAGCAGTACGTCGCGTTCGGCACCATCCACCGCAGCGCCACCTCGCCCGGGTCCTGCATCACCACGGCCTCGACCAGCGCGACCGCCGGCCCCTGGATCCCCGTGCCGTTCTCGAACAACTACCTCAACCCGCCCGCCACGCCCGGCGGCGCCTCGACGCTCAACACCTCCAGCACGCTGGTGCGCGGCGTCAACTGCCTCGCGACGTCGAGCCAGGGCACCTACCTCGCCTCGCCGATGAAGGCCGCCGCCCGGTACGTGCTCGGCCTGGCGCCCAACAACCTGGGGAGCCTGCCCGCGCGCGAGCTCCCCCCGCGCAAGGTGATCATCTTCGAGACCGACGGCGAGCCGAACGAGAACAACATCACGGGCTCCACGTCGCTGAGCACCTCCAGCGACATCGGCAGCACCAACGGTCAGACGGCCTGCAACAACCTCAGCGCGGTCGCGACCAACGCCAAGAACCAGGGCGTCCTCATCGTCACGGTCGGCTTCGGCGGGGCGAACAGCGCCCGGTGCGCCTCGGGCGGGTCCTACGTCCGCAACGTCCTCGCCGCGGCCGCCTCCCCGGACGCGACCGGCGCCGCCAGCGACGCCGACAACGACTGCTCGACCGCCGCCCGGCGCACCACCGAGAACTCCGACGGCGACTACTTCTTCTGCGCGGCCGGCGGCTCCGAGCTGGCCTCCATCTTCGTCTCGGCCGTCAGCCAGCTCAGCCCCAACACCCGGCTGCTGCGCCTGCCCTGACCGCGGAGTGCGTCGAGCCGCCGCCACCCGGCGGCGACCGCTTGAATGGGCGCGTGGAGACGACGGTCCTGGTGTTCGCGGCTCTCGTGCTCGTGTACACCGCGTTCGCGCGCGGCCTGGCCCGCCTGTACGTCACGGCCCCGCTCACGTTCGTCCTCATCGGCGGCCTGCTGGCGATGGCGCTGCCGCGCACGTCCCTCGGCAACGTGCCGGCGGTCATCCGGGTGGCCGAGGTGACCCTGGCGCTCATCCTGTTCCACGACGCCGCGCAGGTGCGGCCGCGCCAGATCGCCTCCGAGCGCGGCATGGTCGCGCGTCTGCTGCTCATCGGCCTGCCGCTGACGATGGTGCTCGGCTACCTCGCCGTGCGCTTCGTGTTCCCCGACATGCCCTGGTCCGTCGCGCTGCTCGTCGCCGCGGCTCTCGCCCCCACCGACGCCGGGCTCGGCGCCGCCACGGTCCTCAACCCGGTGGTCCCCGTCCGGGTCCGCCGCCTGCTCAACGTCGAGAGCGGCCTCAACGACGGCCTGAGCACGCCCGTCGTCCTCGTCGCCATCGCCGCCATCGCCGGTGCGGAGGGGCTCTCCCCCACCGAGACGGTCGCCGACGCCGTCGTCGAGCTCGCCCTCGGCGTGGTCCTCGGCGTCGTGGTCGGCGTCGCGGGAGGACTCCTGCTCGGCTGGTCGCGGCGGCACACGATGTCGACGTCCGGCACCCGGGCCCTGGGCGTCCTCACCCTCCCGCTGCTCGCCTACTTCGCGGCCGACATAGGGGGCGGCAACGCGTTCGTCGCCGCCTTCGTGGCCGGCACCGCGTTCGCCGCGGCCGCGGCGTGGACGAGCGACGACGAGAGCGCCCTCGGGCTCACGGAGACGTTCTCCGAGCCACTCGGGTTCGCCGTCTGGCTCGTCTTCGGGCTCGTGGCGATCCCCGCCGTCTGGGCGAGCGTCGGCTGGCGTGAGGCGCTCGTCGCCGTCGCCTCGCTCACGGTGCTGCGGATGGGGCCGGTCGCCCTCGCCCTGATCGGCACCGGGCTGCGGGCGCCGAGCGTCGCGTTCATCGGCTGGTTCGGCCCCCGCGGCCTCGCCTCGGTCATCTTCGGGCTCCTCGCGCTGGAAGAGCTCGAGGTGGGTCCCGAGCTGCGCAGCGCGCTCGCGACCATCGCGCTCACGGTCCTCCTGAGCGTCGTCGCGCACGGTCTGAGCGCCGACCCCCTCTCGGCCCGGTACGGCGCCTGGGTGTCCCGCGTGCGACCGGCCGCCGAGGTCGCCACGGCCGCCGAGCCCCGTCCGCGGGGCTCCGCGAGGCTCGCCCGCAACGGCCGCTGAGGGGTCGCTCAGCCGGCCCTGGCGGCGGCGGGCACGCACATCGTGACCGCGCCCGGGTGGACCTCGACGTGCAGGTGGTCGGTCGGCTCGCGCACGCTCCCGTCGAGCTCCACGGGCACGGGCGCGTCGAACCGGACGTCGATCGTCCGCCCGCGCGACGTGACGACGAACGGCGAGGCCTCGGCGTCGTCCAGGGCGACGACGGCCGCGGTCCGCACCCACTGCGCGACCGTCCGGGCCGTGGCCAGGCCCACCTCGAGGATCCCGTCGTCCGGGCGGGAGCCGTCGAACACCGTCACCCCGCCCGCGGACCGGGGATGGTTGCCGACGAGCACGCACGTCACCTTGCCGGTGAAGCACTCGACGCCGTCGACCTCCACCCGGGCCCGCACGGGCGGCACGTCCAGCGCCTGCGCCGCCGAGACGACGTAGGCCAGCCGACCCACGCGGCGCTTGGCCTCCGACGACGCTCCCGCGACGGTCCGGGCGTCGAGGCCCGC
>JBDIAU010000401.1:0-2907 GCA_039812565.1 Beutenbergiaceae bacterium | reverse complement strand
GAGAGGGTGGCGCGTCAGGCGACGCCGACCGCCTTCGGGGCCAGGGCGCGGATCGCCCAGCCGACGAGGCCGAAGACCACGCCGACCCCCATGACGAGCGCCGCGACGCCGAACGCGACGACCGAGGTGAAGAGCGAGGCGCGCAGGAACGAGGCGTTCATCATCGTCGCCCGGACCGGGTCCTCCCGGTCGAGCTGCGCGTAGGTCTTGCCCTCGGACGCCTCGAGGGCGTGCGTGTTGATGATGTCGGCCTGGATCCAGGCGTCGATCGGGCCGTTGACGATCTGGCCCTGGAACGCGGCGGCGTCGTCGGCGATGGTGATCTGCTCGGCGACGAGGTTCGCCCGGACGGTGAACCAGGTGGTCGCGCCGGCGACCACCATGAGGGCGCCGAGCACGATGACGACGGTGCCGAGGACGCGCGCCGTGCGGGTGCGGTCCGTGGTCGCCGGGACGGTGGAGGTCGCAGACATGGGGTGAGCCTTTCGGGACGGAGGCACCGCCCGCGCGGTGGCGGGGCGGTGGGTCGGGCAGGTCGTCAGGTACCCCCGGAGATCTCCGGGGATGACTGCGAGTCAACCACCGGCCCCGGGGCCCGGCCTGGGACCTTGTTCCCGGCGTACCCCGTGCCAATCCGCGGGCCACGGCCCGTGGCCGCCGTGCCGCGGCACGCCCCGCGGACGCCTCACAGCAGCCGGCGCGCCGCCGCCCATCGGGTGAGCTCGTGCCTGGACGAGAGCTGGAGCTTGCGCAGCACCGCGGAGACGTGGGTCTCGACGGTCTTGACCGAGATGAACAGCTCGCTCGCCACCTCGCGGTACGTGTAGCCGCGGGCGATCAGCCGCATCACCTCGCGCTCGCGCGCCGAGAGCCGGTCGAGCTCGTCGTCGGTGGTCGCGACCTCCTGCGTGCCGAACGCGTCGAGGACGAACCCGGCGAGCCGCGGCGAGAACACGGCGTCGCCGTCCGCGACACGCCGGACGGCCTCGGACAGCTCGGCGCGACCGATCGCCTTCGTCACGTAGCCGCGGGCGCCGGCCCGGATGACGGAGACGACGTCCTCGGAGGAGTCCGAGACCGACAGCGCGAGGAAGCGGGTCGCCACGCCCTGGCTGCGCCGGATCACCTCGGCGCCGCCGCCGCCCGAGCCGCCCGGGAGGTGGACGTCCAGCAGCACCACGTCCGGCTCGAGCGCCCGGACCACCTGGACGGCGCCCTCCACGTCCGCGGCCTCGCCCACCACCTCGAGGTCGGGGTCGAGCTCCGCCCGCACCCCCATCCGCACGAGGTGGTGGTCGTCGACGACCACCACGCGCAGCCGCCGCTGCGCGGCCGTCCCGCTCCCGACCACGTCCGCCATCGCCCTCACCCCTCGTCCGCGCGGGCCGCGACGGCCCGCCCCTCGCGCTGCGGTGCGGGCTCCCCGGCGGGCGGCCCGCCGGCGAGCATGGCCGACGTCGCGACCAGCCGCACCTCGGTCCCCCGGCCCCGGCCCGTCCGCACGTCGGCCTCGCCGCCGTGGCGCCGCATCCGCCCGACGATCGACTCCCGCACGCCGAAACGGTCGGCCGGGACGGCGTCGGGCTCGAAGCCGTCCCCCCGGTCGCGCACGAACACCTCGACCCGGTCGGTGCCGATCTCCGCGAACAGCGAGACCGGCGCCCGGCCGTGGACGACGGCGTTCGCCAGCGCCTCGCGGGTGGCCGCGAGGAGAGCGTCGCAGCCCGGCCCGGGGCGCCGCTCCCCGGCCGTGACGACGTCGACCTGGACGCCGTACCGGTCCTCCACCTCGGCCGCGACCTCCTTGACCGCGGCGACGAGGGAGTCCCCGGCCCGCGGCCGGTCGGCGTACAGCCAGGCCCGCAGCTCGCGCTCCTGCGCGCGGGCGAGCCGGGCGACGGCGTCGGGGTCGCCGGCGCGGGCGCGGATGAGGGCCAGGGTCTGCAGGACGGAGTCGTGCAGGTGGGCGGCGATGTCGGCCCGCTCGGCCTCCCGGGCCCGGGCGGCCCGCTCGGTCCCGAGGTCGCGGACGAGCCGCAGCCACAGCGGGGCGAGGACGAGCGCGAGGCCGGCGAGGACGGCGAGCCCGGCGACGAGGGCACGCAGGAGGTCGGCCGGGTCCTGCCCCTGCGCGACGAGCAGGAGCACGCCGACGACGGCGAGCAGGGCGCCGCCGCCGACGCGCAGGACCGCGACGGGCGTGCGGCCCTGCGAGGTGGCGACCGCCTCGCGCTCGACGGCGTCGAGCTGGCTCCAGGCCAGGCCCGCGCCGGCGAGGAGCACCAGCAGCGGCAGCAGCCAGGCCACGGTGAGGTCCACGCCGGCCCGCCAGGCGACCACGAGGGCGGCGGCGAGCAGCAGGAGCAGCCCGAGGGCGATGTCGGTGACGGGGACGCGCGCCGTCGACGGCCGCAGGCCCGGCGCCAGGCGGCTCGCGGCCGCAGGACGCTCCTGCGCGAGCGCCGTCGCCGGGTCCCCCGACGGGACGGTGAGCCACAGCCAGACGTAGAGCAGGAGGCCGGCGCCGCCGATCAGGCTCGTCGTCACGGTGAGCAGCCGGACCCGCGCGACCGGGAGGTCGAGGTGCGCGGCGAGGCCCGCGCACACGCCCGCCAGCCGGCGTCCCGTCGGCGGCCGGCGCAGCGGCAGCCGAGCCGCCGTCGCACGGGTGCCGGGGATCGCCGCGTCCATGGCAGCCATGGTCACACGCCCGACGGCCCCTGAGGCGGGCCCGGCCTGCAGATCCGGGGCAGATCAGGGACGGATCAGGGTGGTCCCCGATGGTGGCGGGACCCCCCGGGGCGGTTCGCTGGGCGTCATGAGCACCACCCCGCCCCCGCCCCCCGTCGCACCGGCTCCGCAGAGCCGCCCGCACGGCACCGACGCCTTCTTCGACTCGCTGCGCCG
>JBDIAU010000400.1:0-2914 GCA_039812565.1 Beutenbergiaceae bacterium | reverse complement strand
GTGCTGGCGTTCGTCCAGCTGCGCCGGCTCGCCGTGCACCCGTCGATGCGGGAGGTCGCCGAGCTCATCTACACGACGTGCAAGGCGTACCTCGTCCAGCAGGGCAAGTTCCTCATGCTCCTGTGGGCGTTCATCGCGGCGGTCATCGTCGTCTACTACGGCGTGCTGGTCGGCTTCCCGTGGGGTCGCGTCGCCGTCGTCATCGCGTTCAGCCTCATCGGCATGGCGGGCTCGTACTCCGTCGCCTGGTTCGGCATCAGGGTCAACACCTTCGCCAACGCCCGCACGGCGTTCGCGTCCCTGCGCGGCAAGCCGATGCCGGTCCACCGGATCCCCCTCAAGGCCGGCATGTCGATCGGCATGGTGCTCATCAGCCTCGAGCTGCTGATGATGCTGGTCATCCTGCTGTTCCTCCCGCCGGACCTCGCGGGCGCCTGCTTCATCGGCTTCGCGATCGGTGAGTCCCTCGGCGCCGCGGCGCTACGCATCGCGGGTGGCATCTTCACGAAGATCGCGGACATCGGCTCCGACCTCATGAAGATCGCCTTCAAGATCAAGGAGGACGACGCCCGCAACCCCGGCGTCATCGCGGACTGCACCGGCGACAACGCCGGGGACTCGGTCGGCCCGAGCGCGGACGGCTTCGAGACCTACGGCGTGACGGGCGTCGCCCTCATCACGTTCATCCTGCTCGGCGTCCAGGACCCGGCCGTCCAGGCGAGCCTGCTGGTCTGGCTCTTCGTCGTCCGCGCCGTCATGGTCATCGCGTCCGGCGTCTCCTACCTCGCCAACGACGCCTGGGTCCGCGCGCGGTACAGCACGGCGGACCGGATGAACTTCGAGACGCCGCTTACCTCGCTGGTCTGGGTGACGTCCGTCGTCTGCATCGCCGCCACCTTCGGCACGACCTACGTCGTGCTCGGCGACCTCGACGGCGGCCTGTGGTGGAAGCTCGCCACGATCATCTCCTGCGGCACGCTCGCCGGCGCCCTCATCCCCGAGCTGGTCAAGGTCTTCACGTCGACGAGCAGCCGCCACGTCCACGAGGTCGTCAAGAGCTCGCGCCAGGGCGGGCCTTCCCTCAACATCCTGTCCGGCCTGGTGGCGGGCAACTTCTCCGCCTACTGGCTCGGCGTGGCCATCGTCGCGCTGATGGGCGCCGCGTTCCTCATCAGCGAGCAGGGCCTCGACGAGCTCATGATCGCCCCGGCCGTGTTCGCCTTCGGCCTCGTGGCCTTTGGGTTCCTGGGCATGGGCCCGGTCACCATCGCCGTCGACTCCTACGGCCCCGTCACCGACAACGCCCAGAGCGTCTACGAGCTCTCGGTCATCGAGGAGATCCCCGGGATCGAGGACGAGCTCGAGCGCGACTACGACGTCGACGTGCGCTGGGAGACGGCGAAGCAGATGCTCGAGGAGAACGACGGCGCCGGGAACACCTTCAAGGCGACCGCCAAGCCCGTCCTCATCGGCACCGCCGTCGTCGGCGCCACGACGATGATCTTCTCGATCATCATGGCGCTCACCGAGGGTCTCCAGACCGGCCTGCAGAACCTGTCGCTGCTGCACCCGCCGTTCCTGCTGGGGCTCATCACCGGCGGCGCCGTGATCTTCTGGTTCACCGGCGCCTCCATCCAGGCCGTCACGACGGGTGCCTACCGCGCCGTCGAGTTCATCAGGACGACCATTCGCCTCGACGGCGTCACCAAGGCGAGCGTCGAGGACTCCCGCCGCGTCGTCGAGATCTGCACCCAGTACGCGCAGCAGGGCATGCTCAACATGTTCCTCGGGGTCTTCTTCGCCACTCTGGCGTTCGCGTTCGTCGAGCCGTACTTCTTCATCGGCTACCTCGTGTCGATCGCCCTGTTCGGCCTCTACCAGGCGATCTTCATGGCGAACGCGGGCGGCGCCTGGGACAACGCCAAGAAGATCGTGGAGATCGACCTGCACGCCAAGGGCACCGCGCTGCACGACGCGACGATCGTCGGCGACACGGTCGGCGACCCCTACAAGGACACCTCGTCGGTGGCGCTGAACCCGGTGATCAAGTTCACCACCCTCTTCGGCCTCCTCGCCGTCGAGCTCGCGGTGAGCCTGAACGGCGAGGGCCGGCACGTCCTCGTCACGAGCCTCGCCGCGGCGTTCTTCCTGGTCTCTGCGTACTTCGTCTACCGCTCGTTCTACGGGATGCGGATCAAGACGGCGCTCGGCGACGACGACGAGCCGGCCGAGCCCGGACCCCGGGCCGGAGACGGCGACAGCCACAGCACCGACCAGGAGGGCCGGACCACCCACACCGTCGGCGGGACGGGCGTGACCGCCCCGGTCATCGAGGGCGCCACCCGGAGCACCGGGCCGTCGCTCGTGCTCCACGGGGCGGGTGAGGAGCGGTGAAGGTCGCCATCCGCTACCAGCCGGTCGTCATCGACCAGGACGGGCACGTCGCCGGGCACGACGCCGGCGCGACGCTCGTGCGTCGTCTCCTGCGCGTCTTCCCCGAGGCCACGATCGTCGGCCCCGGCCCGCGTCACGGCGCCGGCGTCGACGTCCTGCCGCTCGAGTTCGTCGACGCCGCCGAGACGGTCGTCATCAACATGGACGTCGTCGACTCGGTGGCCGTCTGGCAGACCCTGCACGCCCACGGGGCCGAGCCGCGCATCATGAACTTCGTCTGGTGGAACACGTCGCAGTTCGACCACCCGGTGCAGCGCGCGGCGCTGGCGCTCTCGTGCGGCCTCTTCCCGACCTTCGCCAACTCGGAGCGCACGGCCACCGAGGTCAGGGAGATCGTCTCCGCCTGGACGGTCCGCCCGATCGCGGAGAAGTCCCAGATCGCGTGGGTCAACCTCGGCATCCGGCTGGAGCACGTGCAGCCCCGCCACGAGCCGAGCGTGCCGGTCGTCCTGTACCCGGC
>JBDIAU010000399.1:0-2919 GCA_039812565.1 Beutenbergiaceae bacterium | reverse complement strand
GTCGTGGCCGCCAGCGCGCTCGACGGCGACGAGCTGCACGACGGCGTCGCGGGGGTCGTCGGACGGGCCGCGCGGGAGGCCGGTGTCCCCGTCGTCGTCCTGGCGGGCCGGGTCGAGGCGTCGCGGCGGGAGCTCGCCGCGGCGGGCGTGGCCGGCGCGTACGCGGCCCTGCCGGAGCCGGGCCCGTTCACCCCGGCCCGGGTGCCGAGCGCCGTCGACGCGGACCTGCTCGCCCGGCTGACGGGCCGGGTGGCCGTGACGTGGTCCCCGCAACACTGAACCGCCCTCCCGGGCCGCGGCGACGAGGACGTACCCTGGTCGGGAACACCGCGACCGCCGGGCGGGTTGCACCGGCTACGAGCGCGCCCCGGACGGGCGACCCCCAGCCAGACGACCTGGAGAGTGCGATGACCGAGACGACGACCTCCGCCCCCACGCACGACGTGGTCCTGACCGACGAGGCTGCCGCCAAGGTGAAGGGCCTGCTCGAGCAGGAGGGGCGTGACGACCTGCGCCTGCGGGTCGCGGTGCAGCCCGGTGGCTGCTCCGGCCTCATCTACCAGCTGTACTTCGACGAGCGACTCCTCGATGGTGACGCGCTGCGCGACTTCGGCGGCGTCGAGGTGGTGGTCGACCGGATGAGCGTGCCGTACCTCGCCGGCGCGACGATCGACTTCGCGGACACCATCGAGAAGCAGGGCTTCACCATCGACAACCCGAACGCGCAGGGCTCCTGCGCGTGCGGCGACTCGTTCCACTGAGCCGGCCGCCGGGCCTGCGCCCGGCGCCCTCACCACCCGCGGGCGGTGCCTCGAACCGGGGCGCCGCCCGCGGCGCTGCGTCCCAGGGTCCACCCAGGGCGGCATGGGATGCTGAGCGGCCTCGTCCCCGATCCACCGGAGCCCTCGCCGTGCGCCGTGCCACCTCCTTGCTCGCCGTCCTCGCGCTCGCCGGCCTCGGCCTCGCCGGCTGCGGCTCCGACGAGCCCGACGACGGGTCGACGACGGCGCTCCCGACGGCCGGGTCCGACGGCCCGTTCCCCGAGGTCACCGGCGCGTTCGGGGAGGCCCCGACCGTGACGTTCCCCGACGCCGAGCCGTCCGAGGAGCTCCAGCGCGAGGTCCTCGAGGCGGGTGCGGGGGAGACCGCCGACACCGGCGACCTCGTGGCGGTCGACTACATCGGTCAGGTGTGGGGAGCCGACGCCCCGTTCGACAGCTCCTTCGAGCGCGGCGAGCCCTCCGTGTACGTGCTCGGGACGAGCCCGCTCATCGACGGCTTCGAGGCGGGCCTCACCGGCCTGACGGCGGGGAGCCGCGCCGTCGTCACGATCCCGCCGTCGCTCGGGTACGGGGAGGCGGGCAACCCCGACATCGAGGTGACGGGCGCGGACACGCTCGTCTTCGTCGTGGACGTCGTCGGGACCTGGGCGCCGGACGAGTCCGGGCAGGCGGACGCGACCCCCACGGACGCCGACGTCGTCCCCGTCGTCGAGGGCGACCTCGGCGGACCGGCGACCATCAGCGTGCCCGACGGTGCGGCCGAGCCCACGGAGGAGTCGACCACCGTGCTGGCCACCGGCAGCGGTGCGCCGGTCGTCGCGGGCACCGTGGTCGTCCAGTACGCCGCGACCCAGTGGGACGGCACACAGGGCGAGTCGACCTGGGAGAACGGGCTGCCCGCCACTGTGGACGTCGGCGCCGGCGGACCGTTCGACGGCCTCCTGGGCGTCCCGGTCGGCAGCCGCGTGCTCGTCCAGATCCCCGCGGGGCAGGACCAGCCGGCGATCGCCGCGGTCTTCGACGTGGTCGGCCAGGTCTCCACGCCGCCGTCCTGACGTGCCCCCGCGCTGACGTCCCGGCTGGCGGTCGCAGTCAGCGGTGGGCGAGCCGCACGGTGAGTCGCCAGCCGCCGTCGGCGGCCTCCTCGGGCGGCAGGGCCTCGTGGCCACGCAGGCGCGCCCAGGCGGGCACGTCGTGCCGCGCGGCGGGATCGGTGGCGAGCACGACCACCACGGTGCCCGCCGGGAGCTCACGGGCGCGCCGCGCCAGCGCGATGATCGGCTGGGGGCAGCGCTGGCCTCGGGCGTCGACGACGACGGGTTCCCGGACGGCGTCCACGGGCTAGAGGTCCGCGACGTCGAGGACCGCGCGGACCCGGGCCACGGCTGCCGGGAGGGCGTCGAGGAGGCGGTCCACCTCGGGCTCGGTGACCTCGCGGGGCAGGACGATGCGGACGTTGCCGTGGGTGAGCACACCCATCGCGGCCAGCACGTGGCTGGGCTCGAGGGTGGCCGCGGTGCACGCGGAGCCCGAGCCGACGGCGAAGCCCGCCCGGTCGAGCTCCGTGACGATGGCCTCGCCGTCGACGTACAGGCACGAGAAGGTGACCACGTGCGGCAGGCGGGCGTCCGGGTCGCCGACCACCTCGACGTCCGGCACCTCCCGAGCGACACGTTCGCGGATCCGCGCCACCAGCCGTCGGCGGCGCTCGTCGGCCTCGTGCCGGTCCCGGAGCACCGCCTCCAGCGAGGC
Source organism: Beutenbergiaceae bacterium (assembly GCA_039812565.1). Classification (GTDB taxonomy): domain Bacteria; phylum Actinomycetota; class Actinomycetes; order Actinomycetales; family JAHECE01; genus JAHECE01. The sequence goes on along the minus strand of JBDIAU010000399.1, from coordinate 385 downwards.
GGCCGCGGCCAGTGCGAGGGGGACGGCGACCCCACCCGGGAACCAGCCCCGCTCGGCGTCGTCCTCGGGCCAGGCGGGCGACCAGCGCACCCGGGCGCGGACGGCCAGCACGGCGATCCCGCTCGGGCCGCCCCAGTCGCCCGGGTCGGCGGCGAGCACGTCCCAGTCGGCGGGCACGTCGACGTGACCGGCTGAGGCGCCGGCGTCGACCAGGAGGGGGACGCCGGCGCGCCGTGCGGCGGCGTGCGCCGCGGCGACCGGCTGCAGGGTGCCGACCTCGCCGTTGGCGTGCTGGAGCGCCATGAGCGCGCATCCCGGCAGCGTCGCGGCGCTCGTGACCGCCTCGACGTCGACCCGGCCGCCGCGGTCGACCGGGACCGTGACC
>JBDIAU010000398.1:0-2933 GCA_039812565.1 Beutenbergiaceae bacterium | reverse complement strand
CCGCGGCCGCCGGCGAGGCCGCGGCGACGCCGTCGGGAGAGGGGGCCCGGCGGCGTCGGCGCGGGGTGCGCGCCGGGCGCCGGGTGGTGGGCAGCAGAAGCGCCCCCGACTGGACTCGAACCAGCGACCTTCTGCTCCGGAGGCAGACGCTCTATCCACTGAGCTACAGGGGCGTGGGTGGTGCGACCGCCGCCCGGGGGCAGGGGCTCGTACCGGGGGGCGAGCCTACCAGCAGCATCCCGCGGCGCCGAACCGGCGGGGGCCCGCCGGGGGCGCCCGGCCCGGGCGCTCTCGCACCTGCGGGCCCGGGCGGGTCCCTTCGCCGAGGCGTACCGCCGCCGGTCGCCGCCGGGCGCGCCGCTACCCTGTCGCGGTGACTCCCGAGCAGCTCTCCGCCGCCGTCCGCGACGCCCTCCGGGACGCCGTCGCGGCCGGTGACCTCCCGCTCGACCCGGCGGACGTGCCTGCCACCGTCACCGTCGAGCGTCCGCGCCAGCGCGAGCACGGGGACTGGTCCACGAACGTCGCCCTCCAGCTCGCCAAGAAGGCGGGCCTGCCGCCGCGCCGCCTCGCCGAGGTGGTCGCCGCGCGGCTCGGCCGCGTGGCCGGGGTCGCGTCGGTCGACGTCGCGGGGCCGGGGTTCCTCAACGTCCGCCTCGAGGCCGGCGCCGCGGGCGAGCTGGCGCGCACGATCGTCGAGGCCGGGGCCGCCTTCGGGCGGACGACGGCGCACGCCGGGCTGCGCGTCAACCTCGAGTTCGTCTCCGCGAACCCCACGGGCCCCGTGCACATGGGCGGCACCCGCTGGGCCGCCGTCGGCGACTCCCTCGCCCGCCTCCTCGAGGCGACCGGCGCCGAGGTGGCCCGCGAGTACTACTTCAACGACGCCGGCGGGCAGGTGGACCGCTTCGCCCGCTCGCTGCTCGCCCGCGCGCGCGGCGAGGCCGTCCCGGAGGACGGCTACGGCGGCGCGTACGTCGCCGAGATCGCCGCGGCTGCCGTCGCCGACGCGCGCGACGAGGGCATCTACCCCCTCGAGCTGCCCGACGACGAGGCGCAGGAGGTGTTCCGCCGGTTCGGCGTGCGCCGGATGTTCGACGAGATCAAGCGGAGCCTTCACGACTTCGGCGTCGACTTCGACGTGTACTTCCACGAGGACTCGCTGCACGCCTCGGGTGCGGTGGCGCACGCCGTCGAGCGGCTGCGAGAGCTCGGGCGGATCGACGACCGGGACGGCGCGGTCTGGCTCCGCAGCACCGAGTTCGGCGACGACAAGGACCGCGTGATCGTCAAGTCCGACGGCGTCCCCGCCTACTTCGCCGGGGACATCGCGTACTACCTGGACAAGCGCGAGCGCGGCTACGACCGGGTGGTCATCATGCTCGGCGCCGACCACCACGGGTACGTCGGCCGGATGATGGCGATGTGCGCCGCCTTCGGCGACACCCCCGGCGTGCACCTCGAGATCCTCATCGGCCAGCTGGTCCACCTCGTCCGGCACGGCGAGCCGGTGAAGATGTCGAAGCGGGCCGGCACGGTCATCACCCTCGAGGACCTGGTGGAGGCCGTCGGCGTCGACGCCGCGCGGTACACGCTCGCACGGGCCTCGGTGGACACGACCCTGGAGATCGACCTCGACCTGCTGGTGAGGGCGAGCAACGAGAACCCCGTCTACTACGTCCAGTACGCGCACGCGCGGACCGCCAACGTCGCCCGGAACGCGGCCGCGCACGGCGTGCGCCGCGAGGACGCCTTCGCGCCCGAGCTGCTCGACCACCCCAGCGAGGCGGTCCTGCTCGGACTCCTCGGCGAGTTCCCGCGCCTGGTGACGCAGGCCGCGGACCTGCGCGAGCCGCACCGGGTGGCCCGGTACCTGGAGACGCTCGCCGGCGCGTACCACAAGTGGTACGACCAGTGCCGGGTCACCCCGCCGGGTGAGGAGCCCGTCACGGACGCCCACCGCACGCGCCTGTGGCTCAACGACGCGACCCGCCAGGTCCTCGCCAACGGCCTCGGGCTGCTCGGCGTCACGGCACCGGAGCGGATGTGAGCGCCGGCCCGGGCGCCGTCGCGCCGCCCGCCGGGACCCTCGGCGCGCCCTGGGCGCGCACGGTCGTGCGTTGCGACGACGGCGCCCTGCGCGTCGGCGGGGTCGACGTCCGCGCCCTGGCCGCGGCGGTGGGCACGCCCGCGTTCGTCGTCGACGAGGCGGACCTGCGGGCGCGTGCCCGCGCGTTCCGCCTCGCGTTCGCGGCGGCGTTCACCGACGTCGGCGGCGCCGCGGACGTCTACTACGCGAGCAAGGCGTTCCTGTGCACCGCGGTCGCGCGGTGGGTCCACGAGGAGGGCCTGTCCCTCGACGTCGCCAGCGGCGGCGAGCTGGCCGTCGCGCTCGCCGGCGGGGTCCCCGCCGCGTCGATCGGCGTCCACGGCAACAACAAGTCCGACGCCGAGATCGAGCAGGCGCTCGCGGCCGGGGTGGGGCGCGTCGTCGTCGACTCGCTCGACGAGGTGGACCGGGTGGCCGCGGCGGCGGCGCGGCTCGGCGTCGTCGCGCCCGTGATGGTCCGGGTGACCACCGGGGTGCACGCCCACACCCACGAGTACATCTCGACGGCGCACGAGGACCAGAAGTTCGGCCTGTCCCTGGCCGGGGGCCAGGCCGAGGCGGCGATCGACCGCGTCCTGGCCCGCCCGGAGCTGGCGCTGCGCGGCCTGCACTCGCACATCGGGAGCCAGATCCTCGACGTCGCCGGCTTCGAGGCGGCCGCCCGCAAGCTGCTCGAGCTGCGCAAGCGCATCGGGCTGCGGGACCGCGGCGTCCTCATGGACGAGCTCGACCTCGGCGGTGGCTTCGGGATCGCCTACCTCGGCGGCGAGGACGTGCCCTCGGTCGAGTCGGTCGCGTTCGGGCTGGCCGGCGTCGTGCGCCG
>JBDIAU010000397.1:0-2945 GCA_039812565.1 Beutenbergiaceae bacterium | reverse complement strand
CGCCACACCGCCGGCCGGCTGACCGCCGTCGGCAGACGGGCGCGCGCGGGGCGCGCTCAGGCGCCGCGCCGAGCGGTGCCGCCGACCACCTCGTGCACGAACGCAAGCTTCTCGCGCACGGGCGTGGTGATGGTGAACGGGTAGAGGTCGGTCTTGCCCATCGACCGGTTGACCTGGTTGAACGCGATCGCGAGCGGGTGCCAGAACGCGAGGATCTCGTCGATCGACAGCTCGTGGTACGCGGTCTTCGACAGCGGCGGCGCGGTGGTCAGCGCCAGGCGGGCCGTCTCGCGCAGGCCGTCCGCGCTGACGCCGTCGAGCGTCAGCCCGTAGGACGCGACGGTCTGGAGCACGTCCGTGATGTGGAGGTAGTGCGCCCAGGTCTCCGCGAAGTCCTCCCAGGGGTGCATGGTCGCGTACTCGGAGATGTACGAGTCGCTCCACGACGCAGGGGCGCCGAGCCGGTAGTGCCGGTCGATGGCCTCCGCGTAGGAGGCGCGGTCGTCCCCGAAGAGGCGACGGCAGCGGTCGAGCCAGGGCCCGCCGTCGACGAGGACCTGCCAGTAGTAGTGGCCGATCTCGTGCCGGTAGTGGCCGAGCATCGTGCGGTACGGCTCGCCGAGCCGGACGCGCAGCGACTCGCGGTAGGCGTGGTCCACCTCCGTGAGGTCGATGGTCACCACGCCGTCCGCGTGACCGATCGTCACCGCCTGGCCGGAGGTCCGGCTGGAGAGGAGCCGGAAGCCGAGCCCGCCCTGGCGGTCCTCGTGCGAGTCGATCGGCAGGCCGTGCTCGAGGAGCTGGATGACGAGCCGCCGCTGCGCGTACTGCGCGAGGCCGAGCTGCTCGAGCGCGAGGGTGTCGTCGGCGGCCGGGCGTTCCATGGTGAGGCGGCAGGAGCGGCACTGGGCGGCGTCGTCGGCCTCGGGCAGCAGCCAGTTGCACCCCCACACGATGTTCGAGCAGCGGATCCACAGGGAGCCGTCGACGGTCACGGCGCCCGCGCCGTCGAGGGCGTGCATCCGGTCGGGCGTGATCCAGGCGTAGCCGAGGGCCGCCTGGCAGGTGAGGCACAGGGTGTCCTCGACGTTGACGAGGCTGCCGCAGCGGGAGCAGGAGAAGGCGCGCACGACGTGACGGTACCCGCCCCCACCCCCACCCCGCGGATCGCGAACATCGGGGCGGATCGCGAACATCGGGAGTTCGCGATCCGCCCGTGCGTTCGCGATCCGCGGGGTGGGGCGGGTCGATGGTCCCGGGACGGAATACCCCTGGGGGGTACTCTGGTTGCACCGGTCGTGAGCCCCGGAGGAGAGATGACGCACCCACCCACCGAGCCCGCCGAGCACGCCCACCCCGGTACGCACGGCGGCCACGAGCACGCCGCCCCGGCCGACCACGCCGAGCACCACGGCTACACGGGCGACAAGGACGCCTACCTCAAGCGCCTGCGCCGCATCGAGGGCCAGGTGCGGGGCATCGCCCGGATGGTCGACGAGGACGTGTACTGCATCGACATCCTCACCCAGGTCGCGGCCGTGACCAAGGCCCTCGAGGCCGTCAGCCTCCGGCTGCTCGAGGACCACATCGGGCACTGCGTCGTCGACGCCGCGCGCCGCTCCCCCGAGGAGGGCGACGAGAAGGTCCGCGAGGCGTCCGCCGCCATCGCCCGGCTCGTCCGCTCCTGACCCGCCCCCCCACCGCCGTCCCAGCCCAGACCGCACCACCACGAGGAGACACACCCATGGAGCGCACCACCGTCCTGGACGTCGCCGGCATGACCTGCCAGCACTGCGTCAAGGCCGTCACCAGCGAGGTCTCGAAGGTCGACGGAGTCCTGAACGTCCACGTCGCCCTCCGCGCCGACCTGCCCGCCGAGGTGACGGTCACCTCCACGTCCCCGCTCGACCCCGTTGCGCTGCGCGAGGCGGTGGACGAGGCCGGCTACGACGTCGTCGCCCTCCACACCGCCTGACCCACCGGAGCACCCATGACCAGCCCGACAGCCCCCGAGGCCCGCCCGCCGGTCGCCGTCGTCGACCTCGCCGTCGAGGGGATGACGTGCGCGTCGTGCGTCGCCCGCGTGGAGCGACGCCTGAACCGGCTGCCCGGCGTCGTCGCGCAGGTCAACCTCGCCACGGAGCAGGCGCACGTCGAGCTCGCCGACCCCGTCCCCGACGCCGAGCTCGTCGCCGCCGTCGAGGCGGCCGGCTACGGCGCCGTCGTCCTGCGCCGCCGCACGGACGCCGCCGTGCCCCAGGCGCGGCATGCCCTGGCCGCGCCGCCGTCGGAGGACTCGCCGGGCGAGCGCGCGACGCCGGGACGCGCGGGTCTGGCGAGCACGGCGCCCGAGCCTCAAGCCTCCGGGCCGACGACGCCGGACCGCGCCGCTGACCTGCGGCGTCGCCTCCGGGTGGCGAGCGTGCTCACCGTCCCGGTGGTCGCGCTCTCGATGATCCCGGCGCTCCAGGTCCCCGGGTGGCAGTGGCTCGTGGCGGCCCTGGCGCTGCCCGTCGTCACGTGGGCCGCGTGGCCCTTCCACGTGGCCGCCGCCCGAGCCGCCCGGCACGGCTCGTCGACGATGGACACCCTCGTCTCGCTAGGGGTCATCGCTGCAACGCTATGGTCACTCTGGGCTCTGCTGCTCGGCGGCGCGGGTGAGATCGGCCTGCACATGACGCCGACGCTCGTCCCCGCCGCCGGCATGCCCGACGCCGCCCCCGAGCTCTACTTCGAGGTCGCCGCCGTCGTCACGACGTTCTTGCTCGCCGGGCGCTACGCGGAGCTGCGCTCCCGCCGACGGGCCGGCGAGGCCCTGCGCGCCCTGCTCGAGCTCGGCGCCAAGGACGTCGCCCGCCTCGACGACGACGGCGCGGGCGGTCGGGTCGAGCGCCGCGTGCCCGTGGAGGAGCTCGCCGTCGGCGACCTCTTCGCCGTCCGGCCCG
>JBDIAU010000396.1:0-2946 GCA_039812565.1 Beutenbergiaceae bacterium | reverse complement strand
GCCGACGTCGTCGTCACCATGGGCTGCGGGGACGCCTGCCCCCTGTTCCCGGGCAAGCGGTACGTCGACTGGGAGCTCGACGACCCGGCCGGCCTCGGCGTCGCCGCCGTCCGGCCCATCCGCGACGAGATCGACCGGCGCGTGCAAGCCCTGCTCGCCGAGCTCGGCGTCCCCGTGGCGCCCGCGTGAGCGCGACGAGCGCCGCCCGCCGCCTCGCGGCCGAGGGTGTCGGCACCGCCGTGCTCGTGGCCGCCGTCGTCGGCTCGGGGATCATGGCGACCTCGCTGACCGACGACGTCGCCCTGGCCCTGCTCGTCAACGCGGTCTCGACCGTCGCCGCGCTGGGCGTGCTCATCTGGGCGTTCGCACCCGTCAGCGGGGCGCACCTCAACCCGGCGGTCACGCTCGCCGCCCTCGCCCGCGGGGGCATCGCACCCCGCGCCGCGGCCGCGTACGTCGCGGTGCAGTGCGGGGGCGCCCTGGCCGGCGTCGCGCTGGCGGACGTCATGTTCGGCCTGCCGGCGTGGGCGCCGTCGGCCACGGCGAGGGCCGGCGTCGGCCTCCTGCTCGGTGAGGCGGTCGCCACCGCGGGCCTGGTCTGGGTGATCGGTCTGCTCGGCGAGCGTGGGGCCGGGCGGCTGGCGCCCCTGCTGGTCCCGGCGTGGATCGGCGCCGCCTACTTCTTCACGTCCTCGACGTCGTTCGCCAACCCCGCCGTCACGCTCGGCCGGATGCTCACGGACACGTTCGCGGGGATCGCGCCCGCCTCCGTCGCGCCGTTCGTCGCCGCCCAGCTCCTCGGCGCCGCGCTCGGCGTCGCCGCCGGCGTGCTCACGTCGACCGGGCGGTCCCGCACCGTCGTCGCGACGACCGACCCCCGGCCCACCCCGACGGCGTCCGCCGTCGTCAGCCCCACCCCCTGAGAGGAACCCCGTGAGGATCGTCATCGTCGGCTCCGTCGCAGCCGGCACGTCCGTGGGCGCCAAGGCCCGCCGCGCGAGCGAGGACGTCGAGATCGCCGTCTACGACCGCGACCGGGACGTCTCCTACTCCGGCTGCGGCATCCCGTTCCTCGTCGGCGGCGAGGTGGCCGACGTCGAGGAGCTGCGCCCGCGTGACGCGGCCTGGTTCGCGTCCCGGTACCGGATGGACGTGCGAACCCGGCACGACGTCGTCGCCGTCGACCACCCCGCCCGGACCGTGACCGTCCGCGACCTCGAGACGGGCGAGGAGCTCACCGACTCCTACGACGTGCTCGTCCTGGCCACGGGCGCGCGGCCCGTGGTGCCCGACGTCCCCGGCGTGGGCCTGGGCGGCGTCCACGTGGTCCGCAACCCGAGCGACGGCGAGGCCATCCGGGCGTTCGTCGCGGACCGGCCGGTGCGCCGCGCCGTCGTCGTCGGCGGCGGGTACATCGGCCTGGAGATGGCCGAGCAGCTCGCCGGCCGGGGCGTCGAGGTGGCCCTCGTCGAGGCGGAGCGGCACGTCATGCCGCGGATGGACCCCGACATGTCGGCCCGCGTCGACGCGGTGCTCGCCCGCCACGGCGTCGACCTGCGCCTCGGCGCCCGCCTCACCGCGGTCGAGGACGACGGCGCGGGCCGGGCGGGCGGCGTCGTGCTCGACGACGGCTCGCACCTCCCCGCCGACCTCGTGGTCCTCGCGGTCGGGGTGCGGCCGGTCACCGAGCTCGCCGTGCAGGTCGGGGCCCGGCTCGGCCCGACCGGGGCGGTCGCCGTCGACCCGCAGCAGCGCACCACCGTGGAAGACGTCTACGCCGTCGGGGACTGCGCGGAGTCGTTCTCGGCGATCACCGGCGAGCCGCTGTGGGTGCCGCTCGGCTCGACCGCGAACAAGACCGGCCGCATCGCCGGCGACGTGATCAGCGGCGGCTCCCTGGCGCACCGCGGGATCCTCGGGACGGCGATCGTCCGGGCCTTCGACGTCGCCGTCGGCCAGACCGGGCTCACGGAGACGGCCGCGCGCGCGGCCGGGTACGACGTCGAGGTCCTCCACAACATCAAGCCCGACCGGTCCACGTACCTCGGCGGGCGCGAGCTCGTCCTCAAGGCCGTCGCCGACCGGGCGACCGGGCGGCTGCTCGGCGCCCAGGTGGTCGGGCCGCAGGGCGTCGACAAGCGCGTCGACGTCCTCGCCACCGCGATCACCTTCGGCGCCCGGGCCGCGGACCTGTTCCACCTCGACCTCGCCTACGCCCCGCCGTACGCCACCACCAAGGACCCCGTCCACTACACGGGCATGGCGCTCGAGAACGCGATCAGCGGGACGGCGCCGCTGCTCACCCCGGGCGAGCTGGTGGCGCGGCTCGCCGCCGGCGAACGCTGGCAGGTCGTCGACGTGCGCTCCGCGAAGGACTTCGCCAAGAGCCACGTGCCGGGCGCGGTGCACATCCCCCTGGCGCGGCTGCGGGAGCGGGCCGACGAACTGGACCCGAGCGTCCCGACCGTGACCTACTGCAACAAGGGCGTCAGCGGGAACGCGGGCCAGAACGTGCTCCGCAACCTCGGCTTCGCGCGAGTGCACAACCTGTCCGGCGGGAACGCCAACTACCAGGCGTTCGTCGCGGCGGGCCTGGGCTGAGGGGGCCGGGTGGCCCGGACGATCGTGGCGTGCATCCCGTCGGCGACCGCGTGCGTCGCCGTCACGGAGACGTCGGTGAAGCCGGCCGCCGCGAGGGTCGCCCGGTACTCCGTGAACGAGAGCGCACCCGCGATGCACCCGGCCCACGAGCCGCGCTCGACGCGCTCCTGCGCGCTGAGGTGGTCCTCGGCGACGACGTCCGAGATCCGGAGCCGGCCACCGGGGACCAGCACCCGGTACGCCTCGCGCAGGACGGCCGCCTTGTCGGTGCTGAGGTTGACGACGCAGTTCGAGATCACGACGTCGACGCTCCCGTCCGGCAGCGGCACCGCCTCGATCGCGCCG
>JBDIAU010000395.1:0-2947 GCA_039812565.1 Beutenbergiaceae bacterium | reverse complement strand
GAGAGGACCACCCCGTGAGCGACCGCATCGACTACACGACGAGCGACGACCTCGTCCAGCCGGAGGGCGTCGCCGCGATCCGCCGCCCCCGCACCGGACCCCGCGACGTGCTCTCCGGGGGGCACCCGGAGAAGGCGCCCGGCAACCTGACGGAGCGGTTCGAGGAGAAGTCCGGGCTGGTCGGCGCCAGCCCTGACGGCGACCCCGAGTCCGTGGAGGCCTACGAGAGCGGCGAGGACGACGGCCTGATGGTCTGACGCCGCGCGGCCCTCAGCACCGTCGGCGGCCCGCCGCAGCCCCCGGCGCTACGGGACGGTCAGGACGAGCTTGCCGGTGACGTGCCCACCCTCGCTCACCCGGTGCGCCCGCGCCGCGAGCGCCAGCGGGAACACCTGCTCGATGGTGACGACGAACCGGCCGGCCGCGTGCAGCGCCGCCGCCTGGGCGAGCGCGTAGGACGCCCGCCCGCTCCCCCCGGACGTGACGATGACGCCGAGGTCGCGCGCGCCGAAGTCGGCGATCGTGACGACGCGCTGCGGGTCCCCGGTCAGCGCGACGAGCTCGGGCACCGACCCCTTCCCCGCCAGGTCGAGCGCGCCCTGCACCCCGCCCGGGGCCAGCTCGGCGACGCGGGCGGGCAGCCCCGGCCCGTACGTCGTCGGCGTAGCGCCGAGGGAGCGCAGGTAGTCGTGCCGCGACGCCGAGGCGGTGCCGATCACCCGCAGCCCGCGGGCGACGGCGAGCTGGACGGCGGCGGAGCCGACGCCGCCGGCGGCCCCGTCGATCACGACGGTCGCGCCCTCGCGCAGGCCGAGCAGGTCCAGGCTCCGGGCGGCCGTCTCGACGGCGACCGGCAGCGCCGCCGCGGCCTCGAAGGACAGGCTCGGCGGCTTGGCGGCGACGACGTCGAGCACCGCGAGCTCGGCGCACGTGGCGCTGCCGAGGCCGAACACCTCGTCGCCGACGGCGACGCCGCTCACGCCCTCGCCCACCTCGTCGACGACGCCGGAGGCGTCGATCCCCGGGATGATCGGCTCGGTGAGGGGCCGGCCGCCGGAGTGCCGGCCGGCGCGGCGCTTGACGTCGTAGGGGTTGACGCTCGCCGCCCGCACCCGGATCCGCACCTGCCGGGCGCCGGCGTGCGGCTCGGGGAGCCCCTGCTCCACGCGCAGGACCTCTGGCTCGCCGTACACGCGGTACGTCAGGGCGAACATCGCTGGCACCCCCGGGGGACGCGGGCGGCCCGCCGCCGTCGGCGGGTCCACGGGTCGCCCACTCTCGTCAACCGGGACGTGCCGCGCAAGGACGCGCGCCGATGATCAGCGGCGACGACGCTCCACGACGAGCGCGGCCGCGGCCCCGACGACGGCGACCCACTCGCTCACCGCGGCCAGCACCTGCTGGGTCCCGCCGAGGGTCTCGTTGACCCCGAAGAACCCGACGGTCGTCGACAGGTAGAAGGCACCGAGCGTGGCCGCGCCGAACCCGAGGGCCGCGAGCAGCGGCAGCCAGTGCCGCCACGCGAGCACGAGGACGCCGATGACGAACCCGGCGACGGCGTTGAGCAGGAACATCGGGCCGACGACGTCGATCTGGTCGTAGCCCTCGACGTACAGGACGAGGTGGATGTCCGCGGAGAGCAGCACGCCCGCCGCCGTGAACGCCCGCAGCGTGGTCGCCAGGACGGGGCGTCGCGCGCCCGCCTCGGGAGGCGCCGTGGAGCCGGCCATCGCACCCCTTCCCAGGTCAGGTCGGGCCTCCCGGCGGGACGCCGCTGAGCGCAGCGTCCCCCGCGAGCGCCCCCGCGGGAAGGTGGTCTCAGTGCACGGACACCGGGTCCCGGCGGGCCGGCGGCGCGGCCAGGACGAACGGCACGGTCGTGACGACGTGCGGCGCGGCGCCCGTCGTCACGACGCCGGCGAGCAGGTCGAGCGCCCGCTCGGCCATCGCGCGGACCGGGAGCCGGACGCCCCAGCCGCCGTCTTCGACGTCGTCGGCCGTGCGCGTGAGCACGCGGACGCGGTCGTCGAGGTCGACGACGCGCAGGAGCGAGCGCACGAGGCCCGCCGTCTCGTCGCTCATCACAGCGACGACGCTGGGCCTCGACCCGGGCGGGGCGGCGAGGATCCTCTGGAGCCGATCGGCCGCGCCGCTCGGGCTCGCCGACCAGGCGAGCGCCACGTGGCCCAGCCGGCCGAGCGCCGGCCGCAGCCCGTTCGTCCACCGGGTCGCGACGTCGGCCTCCGCGCCGACGGCTGCGACCGCCACCACGGCGTGGGCCTGGGCCGCCAGCGCCCGCCCGAGGTGCCGGGCGGCACCGTCGTCGTCGGGGACCACGTGGGCGACGCGGGTGCGCAACCAGCCCGACTGGCTCGGCACGGCGTCGAGGACCACCCGGCGCTCGCCCAGGGCGGGCGGCTTGGGGCTGCCCGCGCAGCTCACGCTGACGACGCCGTGCCACCGTGCGACCTCGCGTCGCTGCGCGACGGGCAGCCGGCCGTCCGCACCCGCGGGAAGGAGGCGGACGTCGAGCCCGCGGTCGGCTGCGGCGTCGTGGAGCGCGAGCGCCAGCGCGGTCGTGGCGACGGTCGGGGACGGGCAGGCGACGAGCCCGACGGCGCGGGCCTCGACCGACGTGGCTCCCACGTGCTCCCCTCCCAAGGCCGCGCGGCGGCGGGCCGGGGCAGCGACCCGCCGCAGCCCGTGAGTGGTCACCTCCCCGCGACCACCGGGACACAGCGTACCGCAAGCGCTTACTTCCCCGAATCCACAGCAAGCCTACTCCACTCTTGCTGCAACGATCATGACGCCCTGACTGCAACGTGCAGCACCCACGAGACGCTCTCCGGATGCGCGCGCCGGCCCGGACCGGGCCGCTAAGGTCAGCGCGTCGCCGCCCCGCGGAGCGAAGGAGCGCCATGCTGTCGCTGCAGGACCACTGGCTCTG
>JBDIAU010000394.1:0-2955 GCA_039812565.1 Beutenbergiaceae bacterium | reverse complement strand
GTGAAGACCTGGGCCGGGGATGCGCCGACGGCCCGCAGCAGCGCGAACTCGCGCTGGCGCTGCCGGACGGCCATCGCGAACGTGTTGGCGATGATGAAGCCGCCGACGAACAGGGACACGGCCGCGAACACCAGCAGGAACGTGCCGATGAAGCCCAGAACCTGGTTCACCTGGTCGGTCGCCTCGTCGCGGGCCTGGTCCCCGGTCACGGCCTCCACGCCGTCGACGCCGTCCGCCGCCAGGGCGGCCGTCAAGGAGTCGGCGAGGTCCTGCTCCGAGACGCCGTCCTGCCCGTAGACGGTGATGGTCGCGACCTGGCCGTCCGCGGCGTACGCGGCGGTCGCGGTCGCGACGTCGAGGAAGACGAGGGTGGCGCCCGCGCTGGGCGCCCCCGTGTCGATCTCCCCGACGACCTGAACCGGACGCACCTCGCCGCCGACGACGACCGTCGTCGCGTCGCCCACGGCGAGCCCCGCGTTCGCCATCGTGCCGGCCTCGAGCGCGATCTCGCCCGCGCCGGTGGGTGGTCGCCCGTCGACGAAGACCGCGGCCGGGTCGTCCGGGTCGACGCCGAGCCCGAAGCTCGGCGCCTGCCCGCTCTGCACCGCCGTGCCGTCCGCTCCCACCAGGACGATCGGCCCGGTGAGGTCGGGGAACGCGGCGGCGACGCCGTCGACGTCCGCGACCTGGCCGGCGAGGTCGAGGGGGATGCGGGTGCGCGCGTCCGCCGGTTCGCCGAAGCCGCCGGAGGAGGCCGACTCGGCGTCGCCGCGCAGGTAGGCGTCGCCCTGCAGGCTGGTCGCGATGATGTCCGCGAAGGTGGAGCCGAGCATCGCGCGCAGCGAGAACGTGCCCGCGACGAACGCGACGCCCAGGAGGACGGCGAGCACCGACAGCGCGAACCGCACCACGTGCGCGCGGATCTCGCGCAGCGCGACGCGGAGCATCAGCCGTCCCGGTCCGCGGCGCGGTCGCTCAGGGATCGCAGGGCGCCGAGCACGCTCGTCGGCGTCGGGTCCCGGAGCTCGCCGACGAGCCGGCCGTCGGCGAGGAAGAGCACCCGGTGGGCGTAGGACGCCGCCGTCGGGTCGTGCGTGACCATGACGACGCTCTGGCGGAAGTCCTCGACCGAGCGTCGCAGGAAGCCGAGGACCTCGGCCGAGGAGCGGGAGTCGAGGTTGCCCGTGGGCTCGTCGGCGAAGACCACCGACGGGCGGGCCATGAGCGCTCGGGCGCACGCCACCCGCTGCTGCTGCCCGCCCGAGAGCTCGGAGGGACGGTGCGTGAGGCGGTCCTGGAGCCCGACGGCGCGGACGACGGCGTCGAAGTGGTCGCGGTCGACGGGGCGGCGGGCGATGTCGAGCGGCAGGGTGATGTTCTCGGCCGCCGTGAGGGTGGGGACCAGGTTGAACGCCTGGAAGACGAACCCGAGCCGGGAGCGCCGCAGCGCGGTCAGCTCACGCTCGCGCATCGAGCTGACGCGGGCGCCCTCGACGACGACGGTGCCGTCGGTCACGTGGTCCAGGCCCGCCATGCAGTGCATGAGCGTCGACTTGCCCGACCCGGACGGGCCCATGATCGCCGTCATCTCCGCTCGCCCGAGATCGACGTCGACGCCGTCCAGCGCGCGCACCGCCGTCGGCCCGGCGCCGTAGACCTTCACCAGGCCCCGCGCCCACGCGATGACCTCCTCGCCCGGCTCGGCGGCCACCGGGGCGGGGGCGTCGAGGCCGTGGGACGCGGCGCCGTCGGCGTCGGTCTCGTCCCGGCGGTGGCCAGGGCGAAGGTCGCGTCGACGCAGGGGAGCGGGAGGGGGTGAGGTCGACATCGGGGGTCACGGTACGGCACGGATCTGACACCGAAGTGACAGGGGTCCGAGGCGAGGCACGAGTCCGGATCGGACCGTTCCTGCCGGTCGGCCGCTGGGGCCCGCGACCGGAGACGGTCGCCGGGGACCGGGTGCGGTGGCCAGTGGCGGGGTCGAACCGCCGACCTTTCGATTTTCAGTCGAACGCTCTACCAACTGAGCTAACTGGCCGGGACACAGGTCGCCCGGCCGGTGCGGCCGGGCTGTGTGTCGAGCGACCCCGACGGGACTTGAACCCGCGACCTCCGCCGTGACAGGGCGGCGCGCTAACCAACTGCGCTACGGGGCCATGTGGTGTGCATGACCTGTTCAGTTGTCCCGCGCGGCGGCTGCCGCGCGAGGTCCTGCTGGGACGTACCCCCAACGGGATTCGAACCCGTGCTACCGCCGTGAAAGGGCGGGGTCCTAGGCCGCTAGACGATGGGGGCCCGAGGTTTCCGGTGCCCGTGGCGACGGGCGCCCCAAGACCTCCGGAATCATAGGGGGCCGGAGCCCGACTCGGCAAAGCGGGCCGTGACCTCGGGTGGGGCAGGATGTGGGCCGTGGTCGAGATGACGGACGAGGAGTTCGAGGAGGCGGTCGCGGACGCGCTCGACTCCCTGCCCCCGGAGCTCGCCCGGCTGATCGACAACGTCGTGGTCCTGGTGGAGGCCGAGGCGCCCGACGACGACCCGGACCTGCTCGGCCTCTACGAGGGGACGCCGCTGACCGAGCGGGACGGCTGGTGGGCCGCCGGCTCGCTCCCCGACCGGATCACGATCTTCCGGAACCCCACGCTGCGGATGTGCGAGGACGTCGACGAGGTGGCCGAGGAGGTCGCGGTCACCGTGGTCCACGAGGTCGCGCACTACTTCGGCATCGACGACGACCGGCTCCACGAGCTCGGCTGGGGCTGAGCGCGACGCGACGCCGGCGACGTCGCGCGCGGCGCCCGCGCGCTTCGCTGGCAGCGGACAGGACCCGCATGGGCAAAGGCCGGAAGCGCCAGGCATAGTTCTCCAGGTGAGCGACGACCTCGACCCCCGCCGGCGGTACGACAGGGCCGCCTACCGCGTGGCGCACGACGTGCTGGCCGCCTACTCCACCTC
>JBDIAU010000393.1:0-2957 GCA_039812565.1 Beutenbergiaceae bacterium | reverse complement strand
TCGCCGAGCGGGTCGACTCCCTCGAGCTCGCGGTGGTCGCGGACGCCCGCTGAGCAGCCGTCGGCGGCGGGGTCAGCCGCGCGCGCGGCGCACGGCGTCGGCCACGATCCCGACCGTCCCCACGGTCATCCGTCGGACGAGGTGCAGCCGGGGGATCGGCAGCCGCGGCGCCGTGAGCAGCCGGGAGCGGAGCACGGCCGCCGTCGGCGCGGTCGCGACCGCGGTCCGCGCGCTGAGCGTGGCGCGGTGCCGCAGGAGGTGGGTGACGGCGAGGATCGCGACGGCGCCGACCACCTGACCGCCGAGGATCACCCGGTTGACGTCGAGCACCGGGCGCCACTTCGCGTCGTCGCCGACGACGACGAAGACGCCCAGCGGCTTGACGGCGACGCCGAAGCCGCCGCCCCCGCCCTCACCCTCGCCGCCGCGCTCGGTGCCGGGCGTCTCCGTCCCGGCCTCGGCCTCCTCGCCGCCGGTCGCCATCGAGCCGGAGCCGAAGCCGGCGCCGTGGCCGCCGCGGACGCGGGCGACGGGGATGATCGTGAGCCCGCCGTCGACGACGGGCTCGCCGAAGACGCGCCGGACGTGGAGGGCGTCCCGCGCGGACTCCGTGATGAGGTCGACCGGCCCGCGGCGCTGGTCGTGGGGCTGGGGCATCGTGCTCTCCGCTCGCTCGGCCGGGCGGGCGCGTGCGGCCCGCCCTGACGCTCAGCCTCGCACGCCGAGCGGCGCCGCGCCGCAGGTCCTGACGTGCGTCGGGCTCCACCGGGCGGTTCGGGCGGGCGCTCGATACGCTGCCGGAGCCGGGTGCTCGTGGCGCCCGCGCAGGACCAACGGGGGCACCGTCATGCGTCACCTGCTCAGGCTCGGGCTCGCCGCGCTCGTCGGCGCGATCGTCGTCGCCGGCGGCCAGCTCCCCGCGCACGGCGCCGCGGGCGACCTGGGTGGGGGGTCGTCGGCGCACGACGACGCCGTCGCGTTCTGGACCCCCGAACGGGTGGCGGCCGCGGTCCCGCGCGACTTCGTGTACGACCCGGCGACCGGGCGGTTCCGCCAGGTCCGTGCGACCGTCGCCGCCGCGCTCGCCGCAGGCGCGCCGGCCACGGCGAGCCGCGTCACCGGCTCCTCCTGGCCCGGCTCGGCGGCCGTCGGCACGGTGCGCACGACGACCGGCAAGGTCCTGTTCCGGATGGGTGGCGACTACTACGTCTGCAGCGGCAGCGTCCTCGCCGACCGCGACCCCGGCCGCAGCCTCGTCGTGACGGCGGCGCACTGCGCCTACGACGAGGTGGCGCGCCGGTTCGCGACGGAGTGGACGTTCATCCCCGACTACGACGCGGCGGCGGTCCCGCTGACGACGGACGGGAGCTTCTGCGCGAGCACGCGCTTCGGGTGCTGGTCCGCCCGAGCCCTCGTCGTCGACAGCGTGTACGCGGGCGCCGGGGGCTTCACCCAGCAGGCCACCCGGCGCGACGTGGCGATCGCCGTCGTCGGTGCCGGGGGTCGCTCGGGCGCCGCCCAGCTCGACTCGACGGTGGGCGCGCAGGCGCTCTCGGCGGCGACGGCCCGCACGCGGTCGGACACCTACCTCTTCGGCTACCCCCAGGCGAGCCCGTTCACCGGTGCCGACCTCGTGTACTCCCGCGGCCCCCTCGGGGTCGACGTCCTCAACGCCGGCAAGACCTACCGGGTCGGCTCCCGGATGACGGGCGGTGCCTCGGGCGGCCCGTGGTTCACGCCGTTCAGCGCCTCGAGCGGCCGGGGCACCCAGGTGTCGGTGACGTCGTACGGGTACGACGGCCTGCCGTACCTCTTCGGGCCGATCTTCGGTCCGAGCACCTCGGCGCTCGTCTCGGCCGCGACGACGGCGACGGTCGACACGGTCGTGCGCACCGGCTGAGGTCGTCCCGCCGAGGCGCGCCGGTCCTGACGTGCTAACCTGTGTGGCTGACCGACTGGGCCTTGTGCTCAGTGCGCAAGCGGAGTCACCTCCCACCTGAGTCTCACCTGAGGCTGGGTTCCGGTCCGAGCAGGCGCTCGCCCCCGGCGAGATGTCCTGCGTGCGTGCTCGTGCGCCCCGGCGCACCCGCGTGCCGACCGTCGAGGCCCCCGTGCGCACCCGTCCACGGGGGCCTTTCTCGTGTCCGGCGGTCACGACGACGATCGCGTGAGGAGCAGCACATCAGCGAGCCCCGCATCAACGACCGGATCCGCGTGCCCGAGGTCCGCCTGGTCGGCCCGAACGGCGAGCAGGTCGGAATCGTCCGGGTCGAGGACGCCCTTCGGCTTGCCCAGGAGGCCGACCTCGACCTCGTCGAGGTGGCGCCGGACGCGCGCCCTCCGGTCTGCAAGCTCATGGACTACGGCAAGTTCAAGTACGAGTCCGCGATGAAGGCCCGGGACGCCCGCCGCAACCAGGCGAACACCGTCCTGAAGGAGATCCGTTTCCGGCTCAAGATCGACCCGCACGACTACGGCACGAAGAAGGGCCACGTCGAGCGCTTCCTGACGGCCGGGGACAAGGTCAAGATCATGATCATGTTCCGTGGGCGCGAGCAGTCGCGCCCCGAGGCGGGCATGCGGCTCCTCCAGAGGCTCGCGGACGACGTCGCCGAGCTCGGCTTCGTGGAGAGCTCGCCCCGGCTCGACGGCCGCAACATGATCATGGTGCTGGCGCCGACCAAGAAGAAGTCCGAGGCCCGCGGCGACCAGCGCCGCCGGACCCGTGACGAGCTGCCGCACGACGCGGCACCGGTGGCGGACGTCCGGGGCGAGGAGACCCCGGCGGCTGAGTCGCCCGCGCCGTCGGCCCCCGCGCCGTCGTCCCCGGCCGCACCGGCCCCGGTCCGTCCGGTCGCTGCCGAGGCCGTGCCCGTCGCCGAGGCCCCCGCCGCCGTCGAGACCCCGGCCCCGGCTCCCGCACCGACCCCGACCCCGGCCCCCGCTCCCGCACCGGC
>JBDIAU010000392.1:0-2960 GCA_039812565.1 Beutenbergiaceae bacterium | reverse complement strand
AGCGCGGGGCGCCACGCCGGTGGCACCCGCGGCAGGACGACGAGCCCGAGCACAACCGCCAGCGGCGCGAGGACCGCGTCGTGCACCGCGACCCCGCCCGCGAGCCACAGCGCCACCGACGGCCACTGCTCCCTCGGCACCGACGTGACTCCGACGACGGCGCCCAGCACCATGAGGCCGGCCCCGAGCCCGAGCAGCGCCATCCGCCCGGCCGACCAGCGCCCGGGCGCCGGGTGGTCGTCGACGGCGACGAGGTGGGGGTGGTGCGTCACGCCGTCACGACCTCCATCCGGCTCACCCATTTCGTCTGGAGGACGCCGGGGCGGTGGGGGGCGATGACCCGCGCCGGGAAGCCGTGGTCGAGGCTGAGCTCCGCGCCGTTGAGCCGCAGCGCGATCAACGAGTCGGGGTGGGCGGCGTAGGCGGCGGGCAGGACGGACCGGCGATAGGCACCCCGCGGCTGAAGGCTCGTGACCAGGACGTCGACGGCCTCGTCCTGGCTGACGAGACGGACGAGGTCCCGCACTCGGACACCCTCCCAGTCCGCGGTCGTGCTCCAGCCCTCGACGCACGCGATCGGCAGGGTCGCCCGGGCGGGCGGCATCGCCTCGAGCTCGGCCCGGGTGAGGGTTCGGGTGCCGAGGGGACCCGCCAGGGTGAGGACCCAGCCCGGGTCGACCGCGGCCTCCTCGACGCCGGCGCTGCGGGCGGTCTTGTTGACGGGCACACCCTGCGGACCCGTGCCCGCCTGCCGGGGCGCCAGCACGGCGAGGGGTGCGAGCGGGCGGACCGTCTGTCCGAGCGTGAGTGCGCTCAGGGCGAGGACGGTGAGGGCGACCGCGCCGAGGAACCCCCGCCGGGTGGCGGCGGCGCCGTCGGACGCTCCGGCCGAGCCCGTCGGGGTGCGCAGCGCGGCGACGATCACCGGCAGCTTCACCGCCACGTGCACGAGCATCGCCCCGACGAGCACGATCGCCGTCGCGAAGTGCACCCGCACGAAGCCGAACTCCCACGGGTACCACTGGAAGATGTTGAAGAGCCCGGTGACGAGCTGGAAGGTCGTCGTCGCGACGAGCACCGCGATCGACGCGCGCTCCAGCCCGTGCCGGAGCCCTCGCAGGGGTGGCTGCTCGAACAGGGCCGGGTAGGCGGCGTACAGCTTGGCGAGCAGCAGGGGAATCGCCGCCAACCCTGCGGCGACGTGCAGGCCTTGGCTCACCTGGTATCCCCAGGCCGGCTCCGGCGGCAGCGGGAGCCAACGGACGGGGTTCTGGTGGAGGTGCGACACGAGTCCCGTGGCGAACGCGGTGAGCACCGCGAGACCGAGCCAGGCACCCACCCGGGCGACGACTCGCGGATCGTGCACCGCCGAGGCGAAGGCGGCCGGGGACGGCACCCGGGGCCGTCGGACGCGCCGTCGCGCGGGCGCGGGGCTCGGCTCGGACATCTTTCGATCGTAGGAACGGCCCCCGCCTCCGGGCCGTGCGCGCACCTTACGGGCCGCTGACGGCTACCAGGGCGAGGCCAGCACCACCTGCAGCAGGACCGCGGTCGCCGCCTGGAGGGCGAGCCACGCCCGCGAGCCCGAGAGCGTGGCGGTGGCGAGGAGGACCCAGGGCGCGAGCGGCAGCCAGATCCGCTCGACCTCGCCGCGCTCGAACCCGAGCAGCGCGCCGGCGAGCGCGGCGCCGACGGCGACGACGACGAGGAGCCGCGGCGCTCGGGGCAGCCGGCCCAGGCCGGTGAGCCCGCCGACACCTGCGGGCCCGATGAGGGCGCCGAGGAGCACGACGTCCGCGAGCAGGAAATAGAGGTAGGGCCGCGCGGACGCGCGCCCGTCGTGCCAGGCGACGTGCGTGACGGCGATGCCGTCCGGGAGCCAGAAGCCGGCCGCCGCCCACACGGCCGCGCTGACGAGGACGACGGCGCCCGCGACCACGGTTGGCGCGAGCCGCCGCGTGAGGATCGCCGGGACCAGGGCGAGCAGGCCCATCGGCAGGAGCCCGTACGAGAGGAAGGGGCACGCGCCGAGCAGGACGCCCGCCCCGAGGGCCCACGCCCACCAGCGGCGCCGCGTGCTCGCGAGCGCGAGCAGTGCGACGCCCCACGCCAGGACCCCCGTGAAGAAGGCGTCGGGGGCGGTCGCCACCCACACGGCCGCGGGCGCGAGGACGAGCGAGGGCATGGCCCGGCGCATCGTCAGCTCCCCGCCCACGCCCCCGAGTGCGCGCACGGCCACGCCCACGGCGACGACTGCGCTCGTCCCGACGCCGACGTGGAGCGCGGCCGCCCAGCCCGCCCCACCGAGCCCGACGCGGTCGAGGAGGGCCAGCGCGACGACGAGGCCCGGGGGGTGCCCCCGCACGTGGATGGGGTAGCCGGCGGCGCTGTCGACGAACGACGCGACGAACGCGCCGACGTCGCGGGCGGCGTCGGGCACGACGACGAGGTAGTCGTGCGGGCTGCGCAGCGGCGCGGTGAGGGCGTCGACGCCGGCCGTCGCGGCGAGGGTGACGGCGAACGCGGCCGCCGCCGCCCAGCCGGCGAGCAGGACGACGGGCCAGCGCCACGTCGCCGCCCACCGCGGGCCGCGGAGGACGACGACGGCGGCGATCAGGGCCGCCACGAGGAGCCCCGGGCCGACGCGGACCTCCAGCGTGCCGATGAACGGCGGCACGTCTCCGAGGACGAGACGGGTGCCGCGGCTCGAGAGGTAGCGGCCGAGCCCCCACGTCCCGACGAGCGCGACCGCCCACCCCGCCGCCGCGATCACGGCGCGACGGCGCGCGCCGTAGTCGGGCGGTTCGAGGCGGGCCGCGGTGGTGTCGGTCGACGTGGACGTCACGGGTCGATCTCCGTGACCCGGCCGTCCTCGACGTGCCAGCGGCGGGTGAGGCGGACCGTCTCGAGCATCCGACGGTCGTGGGTGACGAGCAGGACCGTGCCGTCGAAGGACTCCA
>JBDIAU010000391.1:0-2961 GCA_039812565.1 Beutenbergiaceae bacterium | reverse complement strand
GGCTGGGAGGTCGTGCGGACGTCCGTGCGCCGGACGCTCGCCGGGGCCGACGCCGCCTCCTGACACCGCCGTCGTCCCGGGACGTCAGGCGCGGGCGCGCCGTACCCTGGGCGCGTGCCGATCTCCGGGAACGAGCTGCTCGTCCTGCTCGTGCTCGCCGCGTTCCTCATCGGTCCCGAGCGGCTGCCCGGGTACGTCGAGCAGGTGCGGCGGCTGGCGCGCGGGCTGCGGGACATGGCGCAGGGCGCCCGGGAGCGGGTCAGCGCCGAGCTCGGCCCCGAGCTGGGCGACGTCGACTGGTCCCAGCTGGACCCGCGGCGCTACGACCCGCGCCGGATCGTCCGCGACGCGCTGCTCGAGGACCGGCCCGTGCCCGGTGCGCCCGGCCGGCCGGGTGCCGCACGGGCGTCGTCGCCGGGCGGCGAGCTGATCCCCGGCGCCGCGCCGTTCGACGACGACGCGACGTGACCGCGGCGCGAGGCCTGCACCCCTCGACGCGTGGCCGGGTGCCGGCCTTCCAGGTCATGGAGATCATCAGCGCCGCCAACGCGCGCGCCGCCGCGGGCCTGCCGACGATCAACCTGTGCGCCGGCGAGCCGCGGGCCGGGGCGCCGGCGGCCGTGCGACGTCGCGCGGCGGAGCTGCTCGACGGGCCGTCGGGCTACACCGAGCCGCTGGGCACGCCCGCGCTGCGCGGTCGTGTCGCGGCGCACTACCGCCGGTGGTACGGCCTCGACGTGACGGCGGCGGACGTCGCCGTCACCACGGGCAGCTCCGGCGCCTTCGTCCTGGCGTTCCTCGCGGCCTTCGACGTCGGGGACCGCGTGGTCGTCGCCCGGCCCGGCTACCCGGCCTACCGGCACACGCTCACCGCGCTGGGCTGCGACGTCGTCGAGCTGGCGACCGGACCGCAGACGCGCTACCAGCCCACCCCGCGGGCGCTCGACGCGCTCGTGGCGAGCAGCGGGCCGGTGGCGGGGCTCGTCGTCGCCAGCCCGGCCAACCCGACCGGGACGATGCTCGGGCCCGCCGAGCTCGCGGCGCTCGTGGCGTGGTGCGGGGCGAACGGCGTCCGCCTCGTCAGCGACGAGATCTACCACGGCATCACCTACGGCGCGCCCGGCGCCTGCGCCTGGACGAGCGGGCGCGACGGCGTCGTCGTCAGCTCGTTCTCGAAGTACTGGGGGATGACGGGGTGGCGGCTCGGCTGGATGCTCGTGCCGCCCGACCTGCGCGAGTCCGTGGGGGCGTTGGCGAGCAACCTGGCGCTGTGCCCGCCGTCGCCGGCGCAGCACGCCGCCCTCGCGGCGTTCGACGCCGACGCCTACGCGGAGGCCGACGCGCGCGTCGCCGGGTACCGGGAGTCGCGCGCGGTGGTCCTCGGGGCGCTCGACCGCCTGGGCTGGCGGCGCACCGCCCCGGCAGACGGCGCCTTCTACGTCTACGCCGAGCTCGACGACGAGGCGCTCGCCGCCGGCGACAGCGTCGCGTGGTGCCGCGCCGCCCTCGACGGCGCCGGCGTCGCGCTCACCCCGGGGACGGACTTCGACCCGGTCGACGGCGGCCGCTGGGTGCGGCTGTCCTTCGCGGTGCCGCCCGACGTCGTCGCGGACGCGGTCGAGCGGCTCGCCGCCTGGCGGGCGTCGAGGAGCGGAGCCGTCAGACCGGCGTGACGGACAGGCGGCGTCCCGCGAGACCGCGGGAGCGGTGCGAGATCGCCCGGGCGACGTCGCGCAGGGCGCGCGCCGCGCCGGACTCGGGCTGGCCCAGCACCACCGGCACGCCGGTGTCACCGCCCTCCCGGAGGGCGACCTCGAGCGGGACCTGGCCGAGGACGGGGACGTCGACGCCGAGCGTCTGGCTGAGCGTCCGCGCCACCTGGGCGCCGCCGCCGGAGCCGAACACCTCGAGCCGGGAGCCGTCCGGCTGCTCCAGCCACGACATGTTCTCGACGACGCCGACGATGCGCTGCCGCGTCTGCGCGGCCATCGAGCCCGCCCGGGCCGCCACCTCGGCGGCCGCGACCTGCGGCGTCGTCACGACGATGAGCTCCGCCGCCGGGAGCAGCTGCGCCACCGAGATCGCGACGTCGCCCGTCCCGGGCGGCAGGTCGAGCAGGAGGACGTCCAGGTCCCCCCAGAACACGTCCGCGAGGAACTGCTGCAGGGCGCGGTGGAGCATCGGGCCGCGCCAGACGACGGCGCGTCCCTCCGGCACGAACATGCCGATCGAGATGACCTTCACGTCGTGCGCCACCGGCGGCAGGATCATGTCCTCGACCTTGGTCGGCGGGTACGTCACGCCGAGCATCCGGGGGACGGAGAAGCCGTAGATGTCGGCGTCGACGACGCCCACCTTGAGGCCGTCCGCCGCCATGGCGGCCGCGAGGTTGGCCGTGACCGAGGACTTGCCGACGCCGCCCTTGCCTGACGCGATCGCGTAGACCCGGGTGAGCGACCCCGGCTCCGCGAACGGGATGACCGGCTCGGGCGCGCCGCCGCGCAGCTGGGTGCGCAGCGCCTGGCGCTGCTCGTCCGACATCACGCCGAGCTCGACGCGCACGTCGCGGACGCCGTCGAGTGCGCCGACCGCGGCGCTGACGTCGCGGGTGATGGTCTCGCGCAGCGGGCAGCCGGCGGTCGTGAGGTCGACCCCGACGACGACGGTCGCGTCGTCGTCCCCGCCGGTCACGGTGACGGACCGGACCATCCCCAGCTCGGTGATGGGGCGGCGGATCTCGGGGTCGAGGACGCGGGCGAGCGCGACCTGGACGGACTCGACGGACGGCATGCGTCCATCGTAGGTCCCCCCGCGCGGGACCCCCGCGGGGGGTCAGGGCTTGGGAGCGGCCCGCTTCTTGCGGGGTCGCGCCGCGGCTGCGTCGCCGTTCTCCTCCGGCTCCTCGCGGTCGGTGAGCAGCTCGTCCAGCAGGTTGCGCAGCTCGGAGCGGACGAAGTCCCG
>JBDIAU010000390.1:0-2962 GCA_039812565.1 Beutenbergiaceae bacterium | reverse complement strand
CGTGGTCGGCGGCACCGGCTACGCCGCCGGCTCGCTCGGCGCCCCCGCTCCGGCCGACGGCGTCATCGCCCTCTCCGAGGGGTCCTCGGGCGCGTCGGAGGCCGATGCGGCCGGCGGCGGCTCCGCCCCGGCGCTCGGCGCCCCGGGCACGATGTCCTCGACCGACGAGCGGCTGTCGATCTACCCGCCGGGCGGCTCCTGGCGGACCGTCTTCTCCGCATCGGGGCTGTCCGACGCCACCACGCGCGCCAAGGCCTGGACGTTCGACGCCGCCTCGGTCTTCTCCGCGGCGACCGCCGAGGCGGCGGCCCGCACGCTCGGGGTCGCGGGCTCGGCCACGCAGTCGTACGGCTCGTGGCTGGTCGGCTCGCAGGACGGCACGGCGCCGTCGGTCACGCTGCAGCCCGACGGGTGGGCCAGCCTCTCCTACTACGACCCCACCCGGGACCCGTACTCCTGCCTCAAGGAGGCCGACGCCGTCGCCGGCGCCACCGGCCCGACGTGCGCGACGCAGGACCCCGGCCCGGCGCCGCAGGGCGCCGACGCCGCCGCCCAGATGCGGCAGCTGCTCGCCTCGCTCGGGATCGAGGCGACCGTCGAGGTGGAGACGACGGCGTACGACGTCCCCGAGGAGGGCGCGCCGCGGATGACGTCGGTGACGGCGTACCAGGTGCTCGACGGCCAGCGCACCGGCGTGACGTGGTCCGCGACCCTGCTCGGCTCCGGCCCGCAGTCGTTCTACGGCCCGATGGCGCCGCTCGTCGACCTCGGCGAGTACGACGTGGTGAGCGAGAGCACGGCCGTCGCGCGGCTCAACGACCCGCGCTTCGGCGCCTCGGGCGGGATCATCCCGCTCGCCGCGGCGGACACCCGCGGCGGCGCCGAGGTCGCGACGTCGAGCGACGACCCGGCCTCCACCACCGTCCCGGCCGAGCCGTCGGACGCCCCGACCGTCCCGGCGTCGCTGCCGGCCGGCTCGGACATCCCGTGGCCCGTCACGCAGGTCACCCTCACCGAGGCCCGGCTCGGCCTCGCCGTCCAGTGGCTCCCCGAGGGCCAGGTCGTGCTCCTGCCCGCCTACGAGCTGGGCGACGGCGAGGGCGGCACGTGGTCCGTCGTGGCCGTGGCGGACGACGGCCTGAACTTCGCGGCCGAGTAGTCGTCGAACCGGGGGCAGGCGACGCCCGGGTCGGCACCGCCGGCCCGGGCGTCGGCACGTCAGGCGGCGCTCGGGTCGCTCTGCATGAACCCGAGGAGGTTGCCGTCCGGGTCCAGGACGTAGGCGAGCCACCCGATGCCGGGCGTCGCCGTGACGGGGACGGCGACGGTCGCGCCGAGCCCGACGGCGGCGTCGAGCGTCGCGCGGCAGTCCTCGACCTCGACCGTCAGGACCGAGGCGTTGACGGCCTGACCGGGCGCGGGGGGCGGGCCCTGCCGGGGGAGCATGCCGCCGTTGATCCCGGGCGTGCCCTCCGCACCCGTCATGACCAGCCAGTACGGGACGTCGCCCCAGCGGCTGAACGTCCAGCCGAGGAGGCGCTCGTAGAAGGTGCGCAGCGACTCCGGGTCGCTCGCGTGGATCTCGAAGTGCACGGGGCGGGGCATGGGTCCTCCCGGGTCGGCGTCGTCGCTCCCGTCCAGCAAACCCCGCCCGGGGGACCCCGGCAAGGCCTGCGTCAGCCCGTGCCGGTGCCCGCGGGGCCGGCGCGGCCGGCCGGGCCGGCGGCGTGCTCGGCCGGGGTGCGTCCGGTGGAGCGGACGACGTCGCGCTCCAGCCGGGCGGCGTCGGACCAGCCGAGGGTGGCGGCGTGGTCGTCCCACGCGGGCGTGCCGATCTCGTCCACGCGCTCGAGGAGTCGCCGCACGCGGACCAGGCCGGCGTACGTCGCCGGCGGCAGCCCGACGATGCGGGCGAACTCCCGGTCGAGGTGCCCGGGGGAGATGCCGACCTCGCGGGCGACCAGGTGCACGGGCGTCGTCGGCGCGGCGTCGAGGAGGGCGACGGCGCGGGCGCAGCGCGCCACCCCGTGCCCGGGCGCCGCGAGGGACGCCGCGAGAGCCTCTTCGAGCGCGTCGAGCATCCGCTCCGGGTGCTCCTCGCCGCCCTCGATCTGTCGCCGCACGGCGGCCGCCCCGGACCACGCGGCGAGGAGGTTGACCACCCGGCCGCGGATCAGCCCGGGCGGCACGTGCACCGCCGCGGCGCAGCCGACGGGCGTGGTGACGAGGCCGAGCACGTGCGTCTCGCCCGTGGCGACCGCCTCCACGGGACGGTCGTGCGGCCCGAGGAGGAAGCTGCTCGCGGCGCGGAACGGCCGCTGCTCGCCGCGGAGGCGGGCAGCCGGCGTCGGGGGCCGGCTCGTGTGCGGCGTGAGCAGGAGGGGGTCCCCGAGCACGAGCGCCCCGACCACCGAGCCCGTGGGGGCGATCGTCTCGCGCGGCTCCGCGCCCGTGCCCCGCTGGTACCACAGCCGCTCGACGTAGCGGCCGAGCTCGCCGCCCGGGCGGCGGCTCGCGCTCACGGGGTCCACGTCGGCCATCCTGCAGCCCGCGGGCGCGCGGGGCGACGTCCCGCGTCCGACGGCGGGTCGCCGGCCCGACGGTCACGCTCAAACCGCCGGAGACCGCCGCGGAACAACCGACCGGATGGTGCTCCAAGCTTTGGATCGACACGAAAGTGTGCACGAAGAACTGCTGCGTTCAGATGCGCCGCTGGTTCCTTTGCCGCTGAGCGAGCCGCGAGGTTGGACCGCCCGAACGGAGATCTTGGGGCCGAGGCTCCGCGCTTGCCGGGGTCGATGCGGCCGGATCACTGATCGACGAAGTTCAGATGCCCGCCGCAGTGCTTGCAGACGACCTTCTTTCCGAAGTACTTGGACGACGCCCGCAGTTCCTGGCCACAGGCGGGACAGGGGGCGAAGAACGCCAGCATCGTCACGTTCGGCCGCCGGAAGTCCAGGAC
>JBDIAU010000389.1:0-2963 GCA_039812565.1 Beutenbergiaceae bacterium | reverse complement strand
TGTCCCTCCTGGTGTGTGATCCGTCAGCGGGAGCGGCCGGGATGCCGGTCGGCGCTCGACGTCGGATGCTGGGCACTCGGCGAGGTGCGGGTGAGGCGGCCAACGTAGCGGGCGGCCCGTGGGTTCCCCAAACCTCGGCCCTCCCTCGCCGCACGCTCCTTCGGCGCCCGTGGTCGACCGCGGTGGCCCGACCGGTGGACGCTCGCCATGGCCGGGTCAAGCAGTCGCAAAGCCTTGGCCCCCGCCTTGGTCAACGCTACGCCACGAGCGGACCGGCGGCGAGGCGATCGACCGCAGCGGCGACCCGCTCGTCGGACGCCGTGAGCGCCATCCGCACGTGCCCGGCGCCCGCGGCGCCGTAGAACGTCCCGGGGGCGACGAGGACGCCGCGCCGCGCGAGCGCGTCGACGAGCCGGTCGGTGGGCACGTCGCCGGAGGCCGCCCGCAGCCACAGGTAGAGGCCGGCGCCGCCGCCGTCGTGGACCAGGCCCGCCGCCGCCGTCGCCGTGAGCAGCGACTCCCGACGCCGGCCGTACCGCGACCGCTGCTCGGCGACGTGGTCGTCGTCGCCGAGGGCGGCCGTCATGGCCGCCTGCACGGGCATCGGCATGATCAGCCCCGCGTGCTTGCGGACCTCGAGCAGCCGGGCGACGAGCGCCGGGTCCCCCGCCACGAACGCGGCCCGGTACCCGGCGAGGTTGGACTGCTTGCTGAGCGAGTAGACGGCGAGCAGGCCCTCGTGGGAGCCGCCGCACACCCGGGGGTCGAGGATGCTCGGGACCGGCGCGCCGTCCCACGCGAGCTCGGCGTAGCACTCGTCGCTCGCGACGACGGCGCCGCGCTCGCGCGCCCACGCCACCACCTTCGCGAGGTGCTCGACCCCGAGGACGGCGCCGGTCGGGTTCGACGGCGAGTTCAGCCAGACGAGGTCGACCCGCCCGGGCCCGACGGCGCTCGTCGCGTCCGCGGGGACCGGCGTCGCGCCCGCCAGGCGGGCCCCGACGTCGTACGTCGGGTACGCCACCCGAGGGTGCACCACGACGGCGCCCGGACCGAGCCCGAGGAGCCCCGGGAGCAGCGCCACGAGCTCCTTGGAGCCGACCGTCGGCAGGACGGCCGCCGGGTCGAGCCCCGGCACGCCGCGGCGCCGGGCGAACCACGTGGCCACGGCCTCCCGCAGGGCAGGCGTGCCGTGCGTCGTCGGGTAGCCCGGCGCGTCCGACGCCGCCTCGAGGGCGGCCCGGACGACGGCCGGGGACGGGTCCACGGGCGTGCCGACCGAGAGGTCGACGATCCCGCCCGGGTGGGACCGGGCGAGCGCCGCGGCACCCGCCAGCGTGTCCCAGGGGAAGTCGGGCAGCGCGTGCGTGTGCACGGGCGTGCGCCGCGTGCGCGTCAGGCCTGGGGCGGGAGCGCGGCGATGATGGGGTGGTCCTTCGGGATCAGGCCCAGCTTCGCGGCCCCGCCCGGCGAGCCCAGGTCGTCGAAGAACTCGACGTTCGCCTTGTAGTACTCCGACCACTCCTCGGGGACGTCGTCCTCGTAGTAGATGGCCTCGACCGGGCAGACCGGCTCGCAGGCCCCGCAGTCGACGCACTCGTCGGGGTGGATGTAGAGCGAGCGGCTGCCTTCGTAGATGCAGTCGACCGGGCACTCCTCGATGCAGGCCTTGTCCTTCACGTCCACGCACGGCTGCGCGATGACGTACGTCACGGTGGGCTCCCTCCCCGGTCTGCGCCGCCCGCGGGCACCGCCGGGGCGGTGCGGGTGGAGCGGCCTACTATCGCCGCACAGTATCGCCCACTCGGGCGCGGCGTTCGTGAGGTGACCATGTCCCAGGAAGCCGACGGTCCGCCGTCGCCGGCCGGTCCCGACGTCGCCCCCGCGGACCCGACGGCACCATGGCTGACCTGGGCCGTCGGCGAACGCGTCGTGGTGCGGCACCGGATCGACCCGCCGCCGGAGCACGGTCCCGCCCACACGGACGTCCTCGGGGACCTCGTGGCCGTCGGGCCGCAGGGCGTCACGGTCCGCACCCGGACCGGCGACGTCACCGTCCCGGCCCACCTCATCGCCGTCGGCAAGCGCGTGCCGCCACCACCGCCGCCGCGCCGGCGGCGCCTGCCGCGGGCCGGGCGGGCGCCGGGCTGAGCGCTCGGCTCAGCCGGTCGGCGCGGGGCCGCAGACGATCTTGTTCCACGGCTGGTACGTGGTCGTCCACGTCTGGGTCTCCGGCTCCTGACCCTCCCGGGTCCGGGTCCGCGTGACCTGGACGGTGAAGCCCGCCTTCCCGCCCGACTCCGGGGTGCAGGTCGGCGACGTGCTGTAGACCGTGCGGGGCTGCGTGTAGGCGTAGGGCGTCCCGGTCACCGACTCGACGTCCCAGACCTTCGTGCTCCACAGCGCCACGTGGGTGCGAGAGTCCGCCACCCAGGCCTGGACCAGGATGCCGTGCTCGGTGTTGTTGCCCCACTTCATGTCGATGTCCGGGGTGAACATCGTCGCCTCCCGGCCCATCGGGTAGCGGTCGAACCACCGGGAGTGCGGCTTGTGGAAGACGTCGTCCATGCCCGCGAGGTGGGCGGCGTTGTACGTGGTGGTCGCGAGCTGGGACAGGCCGCCGCCGACCGCCTCCGAGACGTTCCCGTCGACCACCACGTGGGAGATCGTGAAGCCGCGGTCGAGGGTGATCGGTCCGAGGGCCTCGATGAGGCTGAAGGTCTCCCCCGGCATCACGATGGTGCCGTTGATGATGCCGGTCCCCGTGACGAGGTTCTGGGTACGCACCGGGTCGTACGGCATCGGCGTGGAGAACTCGGCGACCTTCTCGACGATGCCGAGGGCCTGGACGGCCTCGGTGGTGACCGTCGGCTCGGTCTCGACCAGCTCCACCTGCGCCGTGCGGTCCACGCCGGAGACGACGGCGGCCGCCACGGCCTCCTCGAGCCCGTCGACGTCCAGCC
>JBDIAU010000388.1:0-2967 GCA_039812565.1 Beutenbergiaceae bacterium | reverse complement strand
GAGTTCGCGATCATGTCGGCGCGGCGCTCGCAGATGGAGCCGCTCGCCGCCGCCGGCTCGAGGTCGGCGCGCACGGTCCTGTGGGCGATGGAGCACGTCTCGCTCATGCTCGCCTGCGCCCAGCTCGGGATCACGGTGTGCTCCACGGGGCTCGGCGTGGTCGCGGAGCCCGCTATCGCGCACGCCGTCGAGGGCCCGCTGACGTCGATGGGGCTGCCGGCGGAGGCCGCGCACGTGGTCGGGTTCGCCGTCGCCCTGGCGATCGTCGTGTACCTGCACGTGGTGATCGGCGAGATGGTCCCGAAGAACCTCGCCATCTCCCGCCCGGGAAGGGCCGCCCTGCTCTTCGGGCCGCCGCTCGTCGTGGTCTCCCGCGTCGTCTCGCCGCTCATCAAGGTGCTGAACTGGCTCGCCAACGGGATCCTGCGGCTCGTCGGCGTGCAGCCGAAGGACGAGGTCGCGTCCGCGTTCACCGTGGAGGAGGTCGCGGCGATCATCGAGCACTCCCGCCAGGAGGGGCTGATCGACGACGAGCCCGGGCTGCTCACGGGGGCCCTCGAGTTCTCGGACGCCACGGCCGGGGACGTGATGATCCCCCGGGAGAAGCTCGTCGCCCTGCCGTTGGGCTGCAGCCCCGACGACGTCGAGCGCGCCGTCGCCCGGACCGGCTTCAGCCGGTTCCCGGTCACCGACGAGGCGGGCGTCGCCGTGGGCTACGTCCACGTCAAGGACGTGCTCGACGCCGAGGGCGACGCCCGGCTGGCGCCCGTGGCCGTCTCCCGGGTCCGGTCGCTCGCCGAGGTCGCGCCGGACGACGAGGTCGAGGCGGCGCTCGCGGTGATGCAGCGCAGCGGCGCCCACCTCGCGAAGGTCCGGGACGGTGGCGTCGACCTGGGCGTGCTGTTTCTCGAGGACATCATCGAGGAGCTCGTGGGTGAGGTGCGGGACGCGATGCAGCGCACGCAGCGTCCGTGACCGTCCGAGCCGTGGACAGCCTGACAGCGCTTGCAGGCGGCGGGCCCTCTGTCGCCCGGGCCGCGTGACGTTGATCACGGCGGCCTGAGCGCCGAGTGCGCCGGGCTGGTCGCCGAGGTGTCGGCGCGGCCGTGATTCTGCAGGTCAGAATGGGCAACGACGCGGCTCAGGGGGTAAGCCGGCGCAGGTCGCGATGTCCGTTCTTGTCCGATCCGGGCGGAATCGGGTGTACAAGCGGGCTTCACCGGACCGACTTCCATCGTTACTCTCTTGTTATCAGAACTCGGAGATCGACGATCCCGAGCCACCGAGCCACAGAGCCGCGACGCGGCGGCTCACAGCACACGGAGGTCTAGTGACCAGGAACGCACCGGCGTCGACGGAGTCCCAGACGGTGACCCGCCGTACCCGCGAGCTCGCCCAGCGGGCTCGCGTGCGCGCCGCTGCGACGGTCGCGAAGGCCGTCCACCCGCACCGTGGCGTCGCCGCGGCCGTCCCCGCCGCCGCCTCCGCGCTCCGCGAGGGCATGGCGCCGGCCGCCGTCGCCGCCGAGACCCGCCGCTGGCTGCCGCGCGCCGCTCTCGTCGGCGCCCTCGGGGCCGTCACGATCGTCGCCCCGCTCACCGGTTTCGTGCAGTCGGGCTCCGCGGCGGCCGCCACCGGCCCGCAGGTCACGATCGCCGACCGCCTCACCGAGGAGCAGGAGACGGTCCAGGAGGCCGCGGAGCTGACCGCGGACCCCACCGCTGAGGCCCGCGCCGTCACGACCGCGAGCCGCGACTACGTCCGCGAGGCGCTCGTCTGCCCGGTCGAGTCGACGGCGAACGGCACCCTCTCCGCCGTCATGGACAGCGAGACCGCCGCGCCGGACGTCATCATGCCGGTCGCCGAGGGTTCGTACCGGCTCACCTCGTCCTACGGCTACCGCACCTACCCGTTCGCCGGGATGCACGAGGGCACCGACTTCGCCGGCTCCCTCGGCACCCCGCTGCACGCCGTCGCGGACGGCGTCGTCACCTACGTCGGCGGCCCGCGCGACGGCCGCACCGGCACCATCGTCATCATCCACGCGACGGTCGACGGTCAGAGCGTCGACTTCTGGTACGGCCACCAGTACCCCGAGGGCCCGACGGTGTCCGTGGGCCAGGAGGTCGAGGCCGGGGACGTCATCGGGGCGATCGGCAACTCGGGCCGCTCCACCGGCCCGCACCTGCACTTCGAGGTCCACACCCCCGACGGCCAGACGACGGTCGACCCGCTCGCCTGGCTCCAGTCCCACGGCGCGCAGCCGGCCCAGAACGCCTGCTGAGCCCACCCCCTCCCCACCTCTCCGCCGAACGCGGGGTGTGGTCGGAAAGGCCCGCCTTCCCGACCACACCCCGCGTTCGGCGTTCCGGGCGAGGCGCCCGGGAGGACGGCGCGCGCTGACGGGGCGCGCCCGCAGCGGAGGGCTGAGCTGACGGCGGGACTCGGTGATGGCGCCGGGCAGGAGTCGAGCGGGGCGCCGTCGGGCCCGACGACGGCGCTCGCCACGCCGCCTGCGCCGCGTCCCTCCCGCCCTCCCTCCCTCTCCCCACCATCCGCCGAACGCGGGGTTGCGGCGGGAAGGGACACCCGTTCCCGCCACAACCGCGCGTTCGGCCGGGAGAGGGGGGCGGGGGCGGGGGGCGGGCACGGCACGGCCCCCGCCGCACGGACGAGCGTGCGACGGGGGCCGTGGTCGGGACCCGGTGGGTCAGCCTGCCTGCGGGGCGTCCTCCGCCTTCTCGGCCGGCTGCTCGGCCGCGGCGGCGGCCTTCTTGCCGCGCGGGGCGGGCTGGTCGTCCGCCGACTCGGCGATCTCGGCGCGGCGGGCGCGGACCTCGTCGCGCGAGATGCCGTAGTACGCCGCCTCGAGGATCTCCTTCATGTGGGCCAGCATCGGGATCCGCGGGTTCGCCGGGGCGCACTGGTCCTCGAAGGAGCGCAGGGCGAGGGCGTCGAGCGAGCCCA
>JBDIAU010000387.1:0-2968 GCA_039812565.1 Beutenbergiaceae bacterium | reverse complement strand
GCCTTCCACGGCCGCAGCGGCTACACGATGTCGCTGACCAACACCGATCCGGACAAGGTCGCCAGGTTCCCGAAGTTCGACTGGCCGCGGCTGCCCGCGCCGTTCCTGCTGCCGGGCCGGGACATGGCCGCCGCCGAGGCCGAGGCGCTCGCCCAGGCCCGCCGCGCGTTCGAGGAGAATCCGCACGACATCGCCTGTTTCATCGCCGAGCCGATCCAAGGCGAGGGTGGTGACCGGCACTTCCGGCCGGAGTTCTTCGCCGCCATGAAGGAGCTCTGCCACGAGAACGACGCGCTCGTGGTCTTCGACGAAGTGCAGACCGGCGTCGGGATGACCGGCACCGCCTGGGCCTACCAGGGTCTCGGCGTCACGCCGGACGTGATCGCCTTCGGCAAGAAGGCCCAGGTGTGCGGAGTGATGGCCGGCGGGCGAGTCGACGAGGTGCCCGACAACGTCTTCCAGGTGTCCTCGAGGATCAACTCCACCTGGGGCGGCAACCTCACCGACATGGTGCGCTCGCGCCGGATCCTCGAAGTGATCGAGCGGGAAGCCCTGATCGATCAGGCCGCCCGGCTGGGCCCGGTGCTACTGGACGGCCTGCGTGAGATCGCCGAGCGGCACGCCGTGGTGAGCGACCCGCGCGGTCGCGGGCTGATGGCGGCGATCACGATCGACACGCCGGCCCTGCGCAACCAGGTGATCGATCAGCTGGCCCGGCACGAACACGTGTTGATGCTCGGCTGCGGCGACTCCTCCGTCCGCTTCCGGCCGCCCCTCACCGTGACGGAGGCAGAGCTGCGAGAGGCGCTGTCGGCGTTGGACCGGGTCCTGACCCGGCTGGCCTAGTACGACGTTCGCCCCTCGCCCTCGCCCTCCGCAACTGGTCTCATTCGAACGGTTACCGGCGAGTATCCGCGCCATCTGGCCACCAGTTCCCGCGAGCGCCTGGCAATTGGCCACCAGTTCCGCCGAGCGGCAGCGCCTGGGGTCAGTTGTCGCGGTCCCAGAGGTAGACGGATGACTTGGGCCGGGTCTCGTCGTTCGTCTCGCCGTCGATGAGGGTGGTGGCGAGGGAGTCGTAAGCGACGTACCGGCCACCGTCGGAGATCACGGGGTCAGAGGACACCTTGTCCGCCTCGGCGCCCCGCGCAGACAGGTTGATCCGACGGGTCGTGCCCTCTTTCCGGTCCCACACGAAGATGTCGTCGAGGCCATTGGTGTCCGGCGGTACGACACCCTTGGCGAGCAGGTCGGGGGCATCCGACTGGTAGACCACGAACCGCCCATCGGCGGAGATCGACGCCGCGCGCGAACCGTCGCTGCCCGACCCGTTGCTGACCCTCCGCGTCGCGCCCGTGGCCCGGTCCCAGGAGAACACGTCCAGGGTCCCGGTGGTGTCGCCGGGCACCAGGTTGGACGCCCTCGACTCGAAGACGACGTGGTTGCCGTTCCCCGAGATCGACGGCTGCGCGGTGTTCGCATCGGGACGCCCGCCGCCGATCGCCGTGGCGACCGGCGCAGAGATCTTGGTCGCCTCGTCCCAGACGAGTACGTCGACCCGGCCCGACTCGGGGCCGTCGGCCGGGGCGTACGACTCGTAGGCGACGTACGTGCCGTCGTCGGAGATGGATGGCTCCCCGGCGCGATAGCCGTAGCCCTCGTCGTCGAACCTCGCGGGGCTCGCGAGTGTCGGGGCGCCGTCGGCGCGGTCCCACACGAAGACGTCGTATCCTCCGTTCTCGTCGCCCTTCACCAGGTTGTCGGCCTCGGATTGGTAGGCGACATGCCGGCCGTCGGCGGAGATGGCTGGCCGGTACGAGCCGCCCTCTGCCTCCCTGCCGTTGCTGTCGACGGAGATCCGCGAGGTCGTCCGCTCTTCGCGGTCCCAAACGAAGATGTCGGGGGCCTTGTTCTTGTCGCTGGCCACGAGGTTGGTCGCGGCCGACTCGTAGGCGACGTACCGGCCGTCGGCGGAGACGACAGGGTGCTGAGAGTCGCCGTCGCCGGGCTTGCTCGCGGAGTCGACGCTCACCGACTCGATGGCGTCCTCGGCCCGATCCCAAAGGACGACCTGGAGGTCCGGGACACCGGCCATCGCGCACTCGAACACGACGTAGCGCCCGTCACGGGACATCGAAGGCTCCCGGGCGCCGTCGTCGCCGTCGCAGGGCGGACCCACCGGGCTGACCCGCGTTGTCCACCCGAACTCCGAGCGCACCTCGAGCCTGGCCTCGGGGGTGGCGAACGCGGGGGCTCCGCCGGCCGCGAGGGTCCGCACGCGATAGCGGAACTCACCCAACACCTCGGGCGTCACAGCGAAGGAGGCGCCCCCCGAGGCATCCTGCACCCCGGACTCCACGACCACCCACGCCTCGCCGCGGAGCACCTGAAGCACCACAGCGCGACCGGGCCGGGCGGGGACGAAGGAGGCGGAGTACGACGCGGTCCGGTACCGGAAGACCTCTCCGGGTCCCTCCAGCGTCCCGCTCTGGGCGGCGATCCGCAGCGGCGTACCGGCGCTGGTGACCGCCTTGAGCTTCTTGCGCTTCGGGGCGACCACCCGCACCTTGCCGGCCCGGGCGACCCGGAACCGCGCGGTGTAGGCACCCGACTTCGCCGAGGTGGTCTTCGCGACCCGGGTCCAGACCCCGGAGCGCCGCTGCTCGACCCGTACGACGCGGGCGCCCTTGGCGGGGAGCCGACCCGTGACCGTGACCCGCTCGCCGGGGATCGCGCGCGAGAGGCTCAGCGAGGGCGCCGGGGCCTTCTTCGTCACCGGCGCGACTGGAGGCGGGGCCGCGACAGCCGGCCCTACCCCCGTGAACACCGCGAGCGCCGCCGCCAGGGCGACGCCGGCCAACCACACCCGAGACATCGACCGCCTACTCCCGTCTGGTGCGCGTCCACGCCGCGGAGTCTGGCCGCAACAGCATCACGAAGACGAAGCCGGCCGCGGCGAGCAGCAGCA
>JBDIAU010000386.1:0-2968 GCA_039812565.1 Beutenbergiaceae bacterium | reverse complement strand
CTGGGCGTGCCCGGGCGGCCGGGCGCACCGTGCTGGCCGGTCTGGCGGCGCTCGGCCTCCCGGTCGAGGACCTCAGCGGCGTCGGCCCCGGCGTCGCGCTCGAGCACGCCGTGGACGGCGTGCGGCACGGCCTGGCGGCGCTCGTCGTCGTCGGCGGGGACGGCACGGTCAACCTCGGCGTGAACGCGGTGGCGGGCACCGACGTCCCGCTCGGGATCGTCGCCGCGGGCAGCGGGAACGACGTCGCCCGCACCCTCGGGCTGCCCGTGCACGACGCGGCCGCCGCGACCCGGGCGGTGCGGGACGGCATCCTCGCGGGGCCCCGGCCGGTCGACGCCGTCCGGGTCGAGGGCGTCGGCGGGCAGCCGCCGCGCTGGTACGTGGGCGTCCTGTCGGCCGGGCTCGACGCCGCCGTGAACGCCCGCGCGAACGCCCTCACCTGGCCCCGCGGGACCGCGCGGTACGTCCGCGCCCTCGCGGGCGAGCTGGGCCGGTTCCGCCCGTACGGCTACCGGATCACGGTGGACGGGCGGACGTGGGACACGCCCGCGACCCTGGTCAGCGTCGCCAACGGGCCGGCCTTCGGCGGCGGGATGCGGATCGCCCCCGGCGCCCGGTTCGACGACGGCGTGCTCGACGTCGTCGTCGCCGGACCGCTGAAGCGGCACGAGGTGGTGCGGGTCTTCCCGCGCGTCTACCGCGGCACGCACGTGACGCACCCGGCCCTGTCCCTCCTGCGCGGGCGGGACGTGACCCTCGCGCCGCTGGAGCACGGCCCGCACGCCCCACCCCCGCCCGCCTTCGCCGACGGCGAGCGCGTCGGGGACCTGCCGGTGCGCTGCGTCGTGCACCCTGGGGCCCTCCTCGTCCTCGCACCCGGGAGTCAGCCGTGAGCCCCGCCCGACACCGTGGCCGCGAGGGGGAGCGCCCGGGCAGGGCCGACGACGGCGCCCCGGCTCCTGCCGAGCGCTACGTCGCCGCCCTCCAGCGGTCCGAGGAGGAGCGCACGGAGCTGGCCCGGTTCCGCGCCGGGCTGCCGTTCGCCCTCGACGACTTCCAGGTCGAGGCCTGCCGCGCCGTCGAGGGCGGGCGAGGTGTCCTCGTCGCCGCGCCGACCGGGGCCGGCAAGACGGTCGTGGGGGAGTTCGCGGTCCACCTCGGGCTGCGCACGGGGCGCAAGGCCTTCTACACGACGCCGATCAAGGCGCTGAGCAACCAGAAGTACTCCGACCTCGTCGCGGTCCACGGGCCCGACGCCGTCGGCCTGCTCACCGGCGACACCACCGTCAACGGCGACGCCCCCGTCGTGGTGATGACCACAGAGGTCCTGCGCAACATGCTCTACGCGGGCTCGCCGGCGCTCGACGGCCTCGGCTACGTGGTCATGGACGAGGTCCACTACCTCGCCGACCGGTTCCGCGGCGCCGTCTGGGAAGAGGTGATCATCCACCTCGCCGACGACGTCCAGCTCGTCTCGCTCTCGGCCACCGTCTCCAACGCCGAGGAGTTCGGGCAGTGGCTCGCGACGGTGCGCGGCGACACCGCTGTCGTCGTCTCGGAACGGCGGCCGGTCCCGCTGTGGCAGCACGTCATGGTCCGCGACCAGCTGCTCGACCTGTACTCCAGCCACGTCGACCCCACCGACCCGGGGCCGAACCCGCCCATCAACCCCGACCTGGCCGAGGCCGTCCGACGCGCCGCCCGCACCGCGAGCGCGCCGGACCGCTCGGGGCGGCCCCGTGCCGGTCAGTCACGTCCGACCCACCTCGGCGGCGGCCGCCCAGGGCGGGGCGCGGGCGTGCGGGCGCCGTCGCGGCCCGTCGTGGTCTCCCGGCTGGACCGCGCAGCGCTGCTGCCGGCGATCGTCTTCGTCTTCTCCCGGGCCGGCTGCGACGCGGCCGTCGGGCAGGCGGTGGCGGCCGGCCTGCGCCTGACGACGCCCGAGGAGCGCGAGCGGATCCAGGCCGTCGTCGACGAGCGGTGCGCCACCCTGCCGCCCGAGGACCTCGACGTCCTGGGGTTCTGGTCCTGGTCCCACGCGCTGGGCCACGGGATCGCCGCCCACCACGCCGGGCTGCTGCCCGTCTTCAAGGAGACGGTCGAGGCGCTCTTCAGCGCCGGCCTCATCAAGGTGGTCTTCGCGACGGAGACCCTCGCCCTGGGCATCAACATGCCCGCCCGGTCGGTCGTCCTGGAGCGACTCGTCAAGTGGGACGGCGCGAGCCACGCGCAGGTGACGGCGGGGGAGTACACCCAGCTCACGGGACGCGCCGGGCGGCGCGGGATCGACGTCGAGGGGCACGCCGTCGTGCTCTACGCCGAGGGCGTCGACCCGGTGGCGCTCGCCGGCCTGGCCTCGCGGCGCACGTACCCGCTGCGCTCCAGCTTCCGGCCCACCTACAACATGGCCGTCAACCTCGTCGCGCAGACGGGCCACACCCGCGCCCGCGAGGTCCTCGAGACGTCGTTCGCGCAGTTCCAGGCCGACCGCGCCGTCGTCGGCCTGGCGCGGCAGGCGCGCAGCCACGCCGAGGCGCTCGAAGGCTACGCCGCGGCGATGCGGTGCCACCTCGGCGACTTCGCCGAGTACGCGGCCCTGCGGCGGGCGATCACCGACCGCGAGGCCACGCTCTCCCGCGCGCGCTCGCACGCCCGGCGCGAGGCGGCGGCGACGTCCTTCACGGCGGCCCGGCCGGGCGACGTCGTCGAGGTGACGACGGGCCGACGGCCCGGGTTCGTCGTCGTCCTCGAGAGCACCACCGGCATCGACGGTCCACGCCTCGTGGTCCTCACGCAGGACCGTCAGGTGCGCCGGCTCTCGCCCGCCGAGGCCCCGGCCGGCGTGCGGCCCGTGGCCCGCGTCCGCATCCCCGGGTCCTTCAGCGCCCGCCGCCCCGCCGACCGCCGCGACCTCGCCTCGTCGATGCGCAACGCGCTCGCGGCGCTCGCGCTGGAGGCCGGGCACCCG
>JBDIAU010000385.1:0-2971 GCA_039812565.1 Beutenbergiaceae bacterium | reverse complement strand
ACCCGCAGGAGGTCGAACTCCTTCGCGGTCAGGTGGAGCTCGCGGTGCGCCTGGAACGCCCGGTGCGCCCCGACGTCCATCCGGACGTCCTGGGCGGTGAGCTCGTCCTCGTCCGTGAGGTCGCTGCCGGCGCGTCGCAGGAGCGCGCGCACGCGGGCGAGCAGCTCGGCGAGCCGGAACGGCTTGGTCACGTAGTCGTCGGCCCCGGCGTCGAGACCGACGACGAGGTCCACCTCGTCGGCGCGGGCGGTGAGCACGAGGATCGGGGTCGTCAGGCCCTGGTTCCGGATCCAGCGGGCGACGTCGAGCCCGTCCATGTCGGGAAGGCCCAGGTCGAGCACGACGAGGTCGGCGGTGGAGGCCTCGTCGATGGCGCCCTGCCCGGTGCCGTGCACGTGGACGTCGTAGCCCTCGCGCCCGAGGGCCCGGGCCAACGGCTCTGCGATCGCGGGGTCGTCCTCCGCCAGCAGCACTCGGGTCACGTCGTCATGCTAGCCCCATCACCTCACAAAGAGGACGGCAGGTCTTCCTCTGGTGATCGTGAGGCGAGCCCGCGACCTGCGTTCTCACGCCCGGCGGAGCTCCACCGGGGTCACGATCCCGACGCCCTCGACCTCGGTGGGGTACTGCGGGACCAGGCTGACCCCGGTGATGTCCGCCGTCGCGAGCGCGGCGGCGCTCGCGCGGTCCATCAGCACCGTGCCCGGGGTGGCCACGTCCGCCAGCCGAGACGCGAGGTTCACGGTCGGGCCGAAGACGTCGCCCGAGCGGGACAGCACCCGCCCCCACACCAGCGAGGAGCGCAGCGACAGGCCCGAGGGCAGGGCTCGGATCGCGTCGGTGAGGTCGAGGGCGACGCGGGCGGCGGTCGTCAGGTCGTCCGCGACGTAGAGGACCGCGTCGCCGATCATCTTCACCACGCGCGCCCCGGCGCCGGTGACGATGTCCCGGGCGGTGTCCTCGAAGGACTGGACGAGCGCCGCGAGCTGCTGGGGCCCGAGCGACGCCGTCAGCTGCGTGTAGCTGACCATGTCGGCGAAGCCGATCGCGCGGATGAGCGGGAGCCGGTCGAGGATGCTCTCGTCCAGGTGGCGCAGCGCGACGTCGTCGTGCGTCCGGTGCGCGAGGGCGGCCATCTGCCGGCGCCACCCGTACCGCAGGAGCTCCTCCAGCCGGTCCAGCACGTCGGGCAGGCGGTCGAGCACGACGATGCGCGCGCTCGTGTCGTCGAGGTCGAAGCGCCGGACGGCGTCCTCGACGAGGGCCTCGGTCTCCCACAGCACGAGCCGGTCGTTGGTGTGCCCCAGCGCCCGCAGCAGCGAGGCGGCGGTGCGCTCGTCAAGAACGTCCTCCGCGAGGAGGGCGGCGACGGCGCGCAGGGCCTCGACGTCCTTCTCGGTGTACGTCGCGGTCTCGGCGGTGGCGTCGG
Source organism: Beutenbergiaceae bacterium (assembly GCA_039812565.1). Taxonomy (GTDB): domain Bacteria; phylum Actinomycetota; class Actinomycetes; order Actinomycetales; family JAHECE01; genus JAHECE01. Next base: position 1,542 of record JBDIAU010000385.1, on the reverse strand, counting down.
GGAACCCCATCGAGCGCCAGAAGGACCGGGCGAAGGTCTCCGAGACGCCCGCGGCCTCGGCGAGCGCCGCGAGCGTCAGTCCCGGCCGACCACCGAGGAGAGCGGCGTCGAGACGGTCGAGGGTCGCATCCTGGGCGTCGGTCGCGTCACCGTCGTCCACCCGGCCAAGGCTAGCCGCTCACGGTCCTGATGTGACCGACGTCTCCCACCGTCACGTGCCGCTCCGGCCCGTCGGCCGGGGCGAGGACGAGGGCGCCGTCGTCGGCGAGGCCCGTGGCCAGGCCGATCAGCTCGCCGCCGCCCGGCAGCAGCACCCGGACCTCCTGGCCGACGGTCGCGCAGGCCGCCGTGACGGCGGCCGCGAGCCCGGACCTGCGGGCGTCGCCGTCGGCGGCCTCGAACGTCGCGAGCAGCGCCGTGAGCTCGACGCCGACGGCGCCCAGGAGGGCGTCGAGGTCGCGGTCCGCCGCCGGCACGCCGCACGCGGCGAGCGACGTCGCCCAGGGCACGGGCAGGTCCGCGGCCGCCTGCTCGACGTTGAGCCCGAGGCCGACGACGGCGACCGGTGCCGCGGCGTCGTCGTCCGTCGCCACGGCGTGGACCACCTCGGTGAGGACCCCGGCCACCTTCCGTGCCGTCCCCCAGCCGGGGACGTCGGGCCCGCCGGACCCGAGGACGAGGACGTCGTTCGGCCACTTCAGACCGGTGGCCAGGCCTGTGCGGGCGTGGACCGCGCGGGCGACGGCGAGCCCGCCGAGGAGCCCGAGCCAGGACCACCGGGCGAGGGGGACGCCCGGGCGCAGCACCACCGACGCCGTGAGCGAGGTGCCCGGCGGGGTCTCCCAGCCCCGCCCCGCCCGTCCGCGACCGGCCGCCTGATGGTGCGCGACCAGCACCGACAGGTGCGGCCAGGCGCGCGCCGCCGCTGCCGGGTCCTCCCGCAGGGCGCGCGCGACGTCCGCGTTCGTCGAGCCGGTGCGCCCGACCCGCACGAGGCGGGAGAACGGGGACGGCGCGGCGGGACGGGGCGGCTCGGAGGTCACGACGCCACGCTAGACCGGCGCCACGGGCCCGGTCCGCGTTGTCGCTGCCCGACAAAGCCACGGCGAAGAACCCGCGTCGTGTCACGACTCGGTTAGGCCTACCCCACAACTACCCTCGACCCTGTGACACAGGCGCCCACGAGCCCGAGCGGCCAGAGCACGAGCACCCCGTCGACCGCCGGAAAGCTCACCGACCTCGATCGACGCCATCGCGAGGCGATCGACGTGCCCGAGGAGGGCGCGATCGCCAAGCAGGAGGCCCGCGGCAAGCGGTCGGCCCGGCAGCGGATCGACATGCTGCTCGACGAGGGCTCGTTCGTCGAGCTGGACGCCTTCGCCAAGCACCGCTCCTCCAACTTCGGCCTCGAGAAGCGCCGGCCCCCGGGCGACGGCGTGGTCACCGGGTACGGCACGGTGGGCGGCCGCCAGGTGTGCGTGTACTCGCAGGACTTCACGGTCTTCGGCGGCTCGCTCGGCGAGGTGCACGGGCAGAAGATCA
>JBDIAU010000384.1:0-2976 GCA_039812565.1 Beutenbergiaceae bacterium | reverse complement strand
CCGGAGCCCTTGCCGTGGACGAGGATCGCCCACGTCTCGGGGACGTCCGACGCCGCGGCCCCCTCCGGCGCGGGGACCCACCACGCCGCCATCGGCCCGAGCTCGGTCTCGATCGCCACCGGCTCCCAGGTCAGGCGGAGGACGTCGTCCGGGTCGTCGCCGAAGACGTACTTGTCGACGTCCGCCGGCACCCCCGGGGCGGGCGCCGTGCCCGCGACCACGTCGAACGCGCGGGTGACGGCGCCGTCCTCGGCGTCGACGACGTCCGTGAGCACGCCGTAGCCGCCGTCCCACCACAGCCCCCACGTGCCGGGGGCGCGGAGCTCGGCGTCGTCGTCGCCCGTCGGCACGAGGGTGATGGTCGCGGCGTCGACGGCGACCACCTGCGAGTCGGGCTCGGGCGTCACGGGCGGCGGCTCGACGCGCAGCGCGTCGTCGTAGAAGACGTCCGTGAAGTACCAGGCGGCGGCGAACCAGGCGACCACCAGGACGCCGAGCACGGTCCCGAGGACCACCGGCCAGCGGCGCCGTCGTCGCCGCGGCGCGACCGAGTCCGTCCCGCCGCCCGCGGCCACGTTCACATCCGTCCCGGTCATCCCGACCTCCTCGTCGGGTCGATCCTGCCGCACGCGGGCGCCGGCGCCGCCGCGGTGGGCGACGTGGCGGTGACGGGACGCCGCCGGGCGGCACGCCCGGGCCTCACGACGCCGGGCGGTGCGACGCGTCGTCGACGACGAGGTCGCACCGCCCGCGGGGTCCGGCCTCAGCTGCAGGCCGGCGCCGCCTCGTCGATCCGCGGCGTGCTCTCGCCGCTGGTCGGGTAGATGCGCGTGATGGACAGGACGGCGTCGACGGCGCCGGCGTTGCTCACCCGGTGGGGCCCCACCTCGATGAACGCGTCGCCGACGGTGAACGTGTCGGTGCCGCAGGCGGTGCGGCGCTCGACGGTCCCGGCCGCGACGACGGCGACGACGATCCCCGGGTGGCTGTGCCAGCCCGAGTCGCTGCCGACGGGGTAGGTGAGCGTGAACGTGCGGACGGTGGTCGGCCGGCTCGTCTTGAGCTGGACGCCGTCCTGGGTCCACCTGGCCGGGCGGTGCGTGCCGTCGAGCAGGCCGGACGTGGCGTTGGTGGCCACGGTCGGCGGCCCGGACGACGGCGTCGCCTGGGCGGCGGTGATGAGGCCGCCGGTCACGGCGAGGGCGGCGGCGACGGTGAGGGCGGTGCGTGAGAGCGTCATCTCGACTCCACAGGGCAGGGACCGCGCCCTGCGGCGCGGCCGAGTCGGTCCAGGCGCGGCCCGGTGCCGCACCCGAGCGGTCTCGGCGACGCCCGTCGGCGGGCCGAGGTCGACGTGTCCCGCGGCATCGCCCGGGACCCTGCGGGTGGGTGCCCCGGGCGGCCGTGCGCCCGCGTCCGGGCGCTGCGCCACCCCTAGCATGACGACGATGCAGGGTCCGCGCCCGGGCGGTCTCACGACGGCGCATCCCCTTGTCAGCGGCGCCGGCGGGCGCCACACTTCGCGCCCTCCGCGGGAGGACGTGAGGCTCAGATCCGGCGCGTCGCGGCCGATCAGGCTGTCAGCAGTCCTCGCCGCGACCCGCGCGGCCCGGCAGCCGGAGGCCACCCGTGGAGCAGTTCCCCCGCCCCGCGCTCACGCACCCCAGCAGACGCGTGCAGCGAGAGCGGCTGACCCGCACGATCGCGGTCCTCGGCACGTTGTCCTGGCTCTGGTGGTTCGTCGTCGCGACGGCGCCGAGCGCGGAGGCCGTCGTCAGCGACGCACCCGTCGTCGCACCGACGGCCACCACGACCGCGGCGCTCTCCCCCGGCCAGTCCGCGTGGCTCGCCCTCGGCTGGAGCTCGGACCGCACCGTCACCGACTGGTCGACGACGGTCTCGGCGCCGGCGGGCGTCACCGTCACCTACCCGAGCACGCGCGGCGGGCGCGACACCTCGCTGTTCGCCTCGGGGACCCTGGTCGGCGGGACCAAGGACTTCGTCGCCTTCCGCCTCTCCGTGCCCTACACGCAGACGCGCAGCTTCACGCTGTCGGTGACGTCGACGTACCGGTGGGCGCCGAGCGGGAGCGAGACGCCGAAGGACTCGCCCACCGACCACGACAACGGCCGCGGCAACGACCGCGAGGCCGGACGCACACCGAGCCCGACGGCGACCCCCGCCGCCACCCCGACGCCCACGCCGACCCCCACCCGGAGCACGCCGAGCGCCACCCAGACGCCGAAGGACTCGCCGACCGACCACGACAACGGCCGGGGCAACGACCGCGAGGACGACCGCGACGACGACCGCGATCGCACGGCGTCCCCCTCGGCGTCCCCGACCACCAGCCCGACGCCGGTCGCCACCGCGACGCCCGCGGCGTCGTCCCGGGCCGGCTCGGCGTCCCGCAGCCAGGCCCGCGTCCCCGCCGACCCGGCGGCGGGTGACGGTCGGACCTACAGCACGACCGTGCGGATCACGGTCCCCGTCAAGGCGAGCACCGACCCGGCGCTGACGCTGGGGACGGCGGACGTCGTCGTGCCGGCCGGGACGAGCACCTTCCAGAGCCTCACCTTCACCGGCGGGCCGGGCGACCTGTCCGACGTCGCCGTCGCCTTCGGCACGCTGCCCCGCGGCCTCGCCGTGGCGTACCCCGGCGACCGGGCGGCCGCGGGTCTCAACAACGGGTCGACCCTCGTCGCGCGGAGCACCGACTTCGTCTCCGTGCGCCTCGACACCACCGCGCTACCGCGCGGCACCTACACGCTCCCGGTCGTCGTCACCTATCGGACGACGGCGGCCCAGACCTGGACAGGGACGGTGACCCTCCGTGTCTCGTGACCAGCACACCCGAACCACGCGCGCCCGCCGCGCCGGCCTGACCGCGGCGGCGGTGGTGACCCTCGGCGTCGCGCTCGCCGGGTGCGGCGCCGAGCCGCCCACCTCGCCCGCGGCCATGCCCGCGAACGAGAC
>JBDIAU010000383.1:0-2984 GCA_039812565.1 Beutenbergiaceae bacterium | reverse complement strand
CCGCGGCCGCGTTGAGGAGCACCGTGTCCCGCACGGGGCCGGCATGCCCGGCCAGGAGCGTGCGGACCGCCCCGGCGTTGGCCGCCGCCTCGCCGCCGCGCAGGTCCTCCAGCGTCGCCGGGGCCAGCCCGAACGCGGCCCGCGGATCGAGCACCCGGTGGGTCACCACGCCGCCGGCGACCTCCCAGACGTCCGCGGGCGCCGTCGTCGAGAGCTCGTCGAGGCCGTCCTGACCGCGGAAGACCACTGCGCGCGTCCCCCGGGCCGCCAGGACGCCCGCCATGAGCGGCGCCATCCGCAGGTCGGCCACGCCGATCGCCGCGGCTCGCGGACGCGCGGGGTTGGTGAGCGGTCCGAGGAAGTTGAACGTCGTCGGGATGCCGAGGTCGCGCCGGGTCGGCCCCGCGTGCCGGAACGACGGGTGGAACACCTGGGCGAAGCAGAAGGTGATGCCCACGGTCGTGGCCGCCCGCGCCACCCGCTCCACCGGCAGGTCGAGGCGCACGCCGAGCGCCTCGAGGACGTCCGCCGAGCCGCTGGCCGAGGTGGCCGCCCGGTTGCCGTGCTTGACCACCGTCAGCCCCGCCCCGGCCACCACGAGAGCAGCCATCGTCGAGACGTTGACGCTGTGGTGCCGGTCGCCCCCCGTGCCGACGACGTCGACGGCGGGTACGGGCACCGTCAGCGGCACGGCATGGGCGAGCATCGAGTCCGCGAGGCCCGTGAGCTCCTCGACCGTCTCACCCTTCGAACGCAGCGCGACGAGGAATCCGGCGAGCACCGCCGGGCTGGTCTCACCCGACATCACCTGGTCCATCGCCCAGGACGTCTGCTCCGCGCGCAGGTCCTCGCGGGCGACGAGCGCCGTCAGCAGGCGCGGCCAGGTGGGCCCGGCGACGCTCACGAAAGGGTCCGGCGCAACGTTCGGGCGAGCGTCTCGCGCACCTCGAACGGGTCGAACGGCGCGGCGATCGCGGCGTCGGCCTCGGACCAGGCCGCGAGCCAGGCGTCCTGCGGACGCCCCGTGAGCACCACGATCGGTGGGCACCGGTAGACCTCGGCCTTGAGCTGGCGGCAGATGCCCAGGCCACCGGCCTTGGCGGCCTCGCCGTCGAGCACCAGGAGCGCGAACCGGCGCGTCTGCGCGTGCTCGACGACGGCGGCGTGCGTCGCGGTCTCGGTCCAGGTCACCGGGGGCAGGTCGGGTGCGAGGCGGCGTCCGACGGCCTCGCGGACCTCGGCCCGGGTCTGCGCGTCGTCGCTGTAGAGCAGGACCTCGACCGGCGCCGGGCCGGCCTCGGCGCGGCCCGTCGGGGCCTGCGTGCTCGTCATGGGTGGTCCCTCCCGGTCTGAACGACTGACGAGCATGCTAGCCGCGCCACCCGCTCCGCCCCGGCCGGCCTGGTGGCCGTGGCGGCGGTCACCACCGGGTCGGGACCTTCGTCCGACGCGCGACCGCTCAGGGGTGGCCCCGACCGGCCTCCCACAGGCAATAATGACGACGTGTCATCTGCACCGGCCGTGAGCGCCCCGCACCTGAGCGTCAGCCGCCCGAGCGCCGTCTCGGTCGGGACCATCGTCTGGCTGTCGAGCGAGCTCATGTTCTTCGCCGGCCTCTTCGCGATGTACTTCACCCATCGCGCGGTGGACCCCGAGCTCTTCGCGTTCGAGCAGTCGCGGCTCAACGTGACGTTCTCGCTCGTCAACACCGTGATCCTGGTGAGCAGCTCGATCACCTGCCAGCTCGGCGTCTTCGCGGCGGAGCGGTTCCAGTCCCGCCGCACCGGCCACCTGCTCGACCTGCGCAGCTGGGGCATGGTCGAGTGGTTCGCACTCACCTACGTCATGGGCGCGCTGTTCATCGCCGGACAGATCACGGAGTACGCGACCCTCATCGAGGAGGGCCTCACGATCTCCTCGAACGCCTACGGGTCCGTCTTCTACATGGCGACGGGCTTCCACGGCCTCCACGTCATCGGCGGCCTCATCGCCTTCCTGTTCGTCATCGGCCGGGCGTTCGCCGCTCGCCGCTTCGGACACCACGAGGCGAGCAGCGCGATCGTCGTCTCGTACTACTGGCACTTCGTCGACGTCGTGTGGATCGCGCTGTTCTCGGTGGTCTACCTGCTGTGACGAATCGACCGGTGCCTGCATCCGCCCCCACTCGAGACAGGGAAGACCCGTCGTGAAGGCTCTCGCCGCTCGGAGACGCAGCCGGCTCGCGCCCCTGGTGCTCGTCGCACTCGCGCTCGTCGTCATCGGCGGCGCCTACGCCGCTGTTGCCCCGCAGCCGGCCACCGCGGCCGAGGCGAGCGAGGACCAGATCGCGCTGGGCGAGCAGATCTTCCTCGCCAACTGCGCGACGTGCCACGGCGTGAACGCGGCGGGCACGGACGTCGCCCCGTCCCTGATCGGGGTCGGCGCAGCCGCCGTCGACTTCCAGGTGTCGACGGGGCGGATGCCGATGTCGTCGAACACCGCGCAGGCGGAGGCGAAGCCGGTCCAGCTCGACGCCGACCAGATCGCCGCCCTCGCCGCGTACATCGCGAGCCTCGGAGCCGGCCCCGCCATCCCCACCGCCGAGATGATCGATCCGAGCCTCGGCAACGCGGCCAACGGCATGGAGCTGTTCCGGACGAACTGCGCACAGTGCCACAACGCCGTCGGCGCGGGGGGCGCGCTCTCCGAGGGCAAGTTCGCGCCGGCCCTCACCGACACGGACCCGCGGCAGGTCTACCAGGCGATGCTCACGGGACCCCAGTCGATGCCCGTGTTCAACGACGCGAACATCACACCGGAGGAGAAGCGCGACATCATCGCCTACCTGGCCGCTCAGGACGAGAGCAGGTCGGGCATCTTCGACCTCAGCGGCCTCGGCCCGGTGGCCGAGGGCGTGTGGGTCTGGGTGGTCGGGGTCGGGCTGCTCATCGGAGCAACCGTGTGGTTCGGAGCGAGGTCCTCATGAGCGCAGCAGACAACCGCGA
>JBDIAU010000382.1:0-2991 GCA_039812565.1 Beutenbergiaceae bacterium | reverse complement strand
CGCGGTGAGGTCCTCGCGCGTCCGCGCGATGTCAGCCTCGAGGTCCGCGGCGATCGCGGTCGGGTCGCCCAGGCGGGTCTTGAGGGCGACGACGGCGGCGGCGTCGTGGTCGACGTCCGCGGCGATGCGCCACGTCCGGCGCTCGCCGGGCGCGAGGGCGAGGCGGGTGCGCAGGAGGTAGGCGCCCCGCTCGCCCCGAACCTCGAGCTCGTCGGTCGCGGCGGCGGGGAAGGCCCCGAGCCGGCGGGTGGACAGCAGGTGGGTGGCGCCGTCGAGGCCCACCTGCCAGGCCACGTTGGTCCGGAGGGACTCGCTGGGCTCGGCGAGGTCGGTGAGGGAGGCGTTCAGGTGGAAGAGGCCGAGACCGGTCTCGGGGTCCAGCTCGCTGCGCTTGTAGGCGTCGAGGAGGTTGCTGAGCTCGTTCTGGACCTGCTGGCTCGTGCCCGCCGGGAGGATGTTGACGAGGCCGTCGAGGAGCTCCACCTCGCACGTCCGGTCGCCCATCGAGGCCAGCTCGCACCCCCGCACGACGCCGTAGCGCGCGCTGCTCTCCCACGTCACCCGGAGGCGCAGCCCGACGTCGGGCCGGGTCTCCTCGAAGACGAGCGCGGTGCCGAGCACGTCCTTGTACAGGGTCCGCTCCACCGCCGGGTCCCCGGGTCGGACCTCGGCGAACGGGTGCCAGTGCGTGCCGGCGCCGCCCGCCGGGGTGACGTGCATGCGGGTCAGTCCGCCGGTGCGTCCAGCACTCTCGGCGACCTTGTCGTCGGTGTAGTAGGGGAAGAGGGCGTTCTCGGCGTCGACACGGCCCGCGGTGAGGCCCCCGGTCGAGGAGATGAAGAGCCAGACGTCGCTCGAGCTCACGATCGTCATGAAGAACGGCGGCATCCTGTCGTAGCCGGTGATCCGGTAGAAGCGGCGTCCGTCCAGGTCGACCATCTCGCCGTCGACCCTCGGGCGGGCCGTGGCTCGGCCGTCCGTCACCTCGGCGTGGATCTGGCCGAGGATCGAGTCCAGCGCTGGGCTGCCTGCTGTCGTGGTCATGGTGCCTGCCTCCTGGGGCGTGGGATGGGGGTGTGGGACCGGTCCCACACGGCGTCGGGCGGGGCTCTGGTGCGGTCTGCTGCGGTGCTGGGGTGGGGCGGGTGTCCGGGTCGCGAGCGGGACGGGTCAGGCGGAGGTGCGCAGCACCAGCCTGGGCGGGAAGGTGACGGGTTCGGGGTCGACCTCCTGGCCGTCGATCAGCGCCTGGAGCATGCGTCCGGCCCGGGCCGCCATCTCGGCCACCGGCTGCGCCACCGTGCTCAGCGGCGGGTCCGTGGTCTCCGCGAAGCCGAGGTCGTCGAACCCGATCACCGCCACGTCGTCGGGCACCCTGACCCCCAGGACGCCGGCCCGGAGGAGGGCACCGGACGCCATCAGGTCGTTCGCGGCGAACACCGCGTCCAGGTCGGGGTGCCGATCCAGCAGCCGACCCATCGCGACGGCGCCGCTGCCCTCGGTGAACTCTCCGGACGCCACGGCGTCGGTGGGCAGGCCCGCGGCGAGCATCGCCTCACGCCAGCCCTGGAGGCGATCGATCCCCGCGGTCATGTCGGCCGGGCCGGTGATCGTGCCGATCCGCCGTCGACCGGTCGCGATCAGGTGCTCGGTGGCCATCCGGGCGCCGAGGACGTTGTCCAGGTCCACGTAGTGGCGGTACGTGACGCCGAGCGGGCGACCGATGAAGACGCACGGCAGGCTCGAGGAGACCAGCAGCTCGTTCAGCCGGTCGTCGCGGTGGTGCGAGGCGATGACCGTGCCGTCCACGTGACCCGAGGCGAGGTACCGCACGGTGCGCTCCGTGTGGCCGTCTGCCCGCGCGATCAGCAGCACCATCTGCAGGTCGGCCTCCTCGAGGCAGGCCGACAGACCGACCATGCTGTCGCCGAGGAACGGGTCCGACAGCACGCGGGAGTTCGGCTCCGGCACCACCAGGGCCACCGACCCCGTACGGCCCCGGGCCAGGTTGCGGGCCACGGGGTTGGGAGTGAAGCCGAGGTCGGCGATCGCTGCCTCGACCGCGGCCCTGGCCTGCTCGCTGACGAGGGGACTGCCGCTGATCACCCGCGACGCCGTCGCCCGGGAGACCCCGGCCGCGGCGGCGACCTGACGGATGGTCGGCGCACCCCGGCGAGCCGCGCCCGGCCGGGGATCCCTCCGGTCGGTGCCGGCCTCCGCCTCGGCGGGGGCCTCGCCGACGTCTGGACGGACGCTCACCGCCGCGCGCCGCCGCGGTCGGCCAGGTGGTTGGTGCGTGCCACCTGGGCGTATCGCCACGCGCTCGCCTTCGGCGTCCGCTGCTGCGTCTCGTAGTCCACGTGGACGATCCCGAACCGCTTCCCGTAGCCGTAGGCCCACTCGAAGTTGTCGAGCAGCGACCACGCAAAGTACCCGCGGACGTCCACGCCCGCCTCGATCGCCGCGTGCAGGGCGCGGAGGTGGTCCTCGAGGTAGCGCGTGCGGCCGGCATCCGGCACCGAGCCGTCCGGCGCCACCTCGTCGTCGAACGCCGCCCCGTTCTCCGTGACCACCATCCCCACCCCCGCAGGCCCGGTGTAGTCCGCCTGCAGACGCTCCAGGAGCCGGTGCAACCCGTCGGGCTGAATCTCCCAGCCCATGGCCGTCTGCGGGAGCCCGCGGGACACCACGTAGGCGCCGGCGATCTCGGCGAAAGGATCCCCGGTTGGCCGGTCGGCGGCGGCGTCTCCCGGCAGGGCCGCCGTCGGTTCCGGCGGCCGGGCGCTCACGGCGTGCCCCTGGTAGTAGTTCACGCCGAGGAGGTCGATCGGCGTCGCGATGACGTCGAGGTCGCCGTCCTCGATCGGCAGGCGCGCGCCGACGGCGGCGAACGCCTCGATCGTGTCGGCGGCGTAGGCGCCCCGGAGCACCGGGTCCAGGAAGGTGCGGTTGAGCACCGCGTCCAGCCGGCGGGCGGCCGCGCGGTCGGCG
>JBDIAU010000381.1:0-2991 GCA_039812565.1 Beutenbergiaceae bacterium | reverse complement strand
GGCGGCCTGTGGCGCGTCGGGTGCGGTGGAGGGCGGTGTCGGCGTCGCCGGCGTCCGGCGGGGGTCGACCGGAGGGCGCGGGGCGCGCGGACGCCCGTCGGTCCGGCCGCGCTGCTCCGCCGCCCACGAGCTCGCGGTTCGGCTCTGCGTCTCGCGTGACGCGGCGCAACGGGTCGTCGAGACGGGCCGCGCGCTCGGTGGTCCGCTCGCGATGGTCGGGGGCGCTCTCGAGACCGGCGAGATCGACCTGCCCCGGGCCCGGGCGTTCGTCGTCGGGCTCGAGGGGGTGGCGCTCCCGGTCGCGGTGGCGGTCGCGGACGAGGTTCTCCCTCGGGCCGGGCGGCGCACGGCCCGGCAGGTGGCGCGAGACATCGCCGAGGCGCTCATCAGGGTCGACGAGGCCGAGGCGACGCGTCGGCACCGGCGCGCGCGGGAGGGGCGGTGCGTGCACCGCCCGGTCCTGCTCCCGGACGGGATGGCGGGCATCTGGGCGGTGCTGCCGGCCCTCGACGCGGTGGCGCTCGACACCGCGCTCGACGGCGCAGCAGCCGCCGCGCGGGCCGCCGGAGACCCGAGGAGCCCGGACCAGGTCCGCGCCGACGCCCTCGCCGCCGTCGGGCACGCCGCTCTGGCCCACGGCTGGGTCGGCGCGCCGGCGGGCGTGGGCTGTCCGTCGGCGGACGAGGACGGTCGGTCGGCGGGTGTGACGGAGGGCTTCCCGGTCGGGGCCGTCGGCGGACGCCGGGCCCAGGTCCGGGTGACGGTGCCCCTGTCCGTGCTCGTGCCGAGCGACGACGGGGTCCCCGCGGGGGGCGACGGTGCTGATCCCGTTCAGGGCGTCGCGGATCAGGGCGTCGCCGAGCTCGACGGCTACGGCCCCGTCACGCCCGACGTGGCGCGGGCGATCGCGCTGGGCGGGGTCTGGACGCGGCTCGTCACGGACCCGCTGTCCGGCGTGGTCCGAGACGTCGGCCGGACGCGGTACCGGCCGCCCGCCGAGCTGGCCGAGCTGGTGCGAGCCCGCGATCGCACGTGCGTCGTGCCCGGGTGCGGCGCGCCCGCGCGCGGCTGCCAGCTCGACCACACCGTGCCGTACCACCTCGTCGGCCCGACGTCGGAGTCGAATCTCGCGAGCCTCTGCCCGGCGCACCACGCGCTGAAGTCCGCGGGTGTCGGCCGGGTGCGTTCGGTCGCGCCCGGTGTGTACGAGCACGAGCTCCCGTCCGGGCACCGGTACCGGCGCGAGGCGGACGGGTCGGCCACTCCGTTGCCGCGAGCCGGCTCGAGCGGTCGTGCGCTGCCCGACGAGCCGCCGCCCGGGCGTGGCTAACCGCGCTCCGCGGCTCTCGCCGCCTCCGCGACGTGGGTGGCGCCGGCCGTGCTCAGCGACCCGCCCGCGGACTCCAGGTGCGCCCGCACGAACCAGTGGAACAGCTCGAGCTGGTGGAGGTGGCCGATGAGGAGGTCGTTGGTGACGTCGTCGAGCTCGGCGACGGCGCCTGCCGCGAGGCGGTGGTCGGCGATGACGCCCTGGTAGACGACGTCGAGGGCGCCGAGGTGCTCGATCGCGACCGCCCGGCCCAGCGAGTAGTCGCCCCAGGTGCGCGCCTCGACGAGGGCTCCCGGCGTGCCCACCGGGGCGACGCCGAGCGTGGCGATGCGCTCAGCGATCTCGTCGACCATGGCGCGGACCGCGTCCACCTGCGGGTCGAGCATCTCGTGGACGGCGATGAAGTTCGGGCCGACCACGTTCCAGTGGACGTGCTTGAGCGTCAGCGCCAGGTCGTTGAGCGAGTGCAGCCGCTGCTGCAGGACTCCGGCGACCTCGGCCCCTTGCTCCGGGGTCAGCGTCGGGACGGTGAACCGCGGCGTCTTCGCAGCCATCCTGTGCCTCCAAGTCGTAGGTTCCACTGCTCCGGACGGGCACCTCCCACTCTTCCCCAGGTCGGCCTGGCTGTCAGCCCGACCGCCACGGTCGGTCCGGCGACGGCGCGAACAACGGTGAGCGTCCCGCGAGCGGCAGGCGAGCCGCAGGTCGGTCGGGGGGGTCGATCGGAGTCGAGCAGAGGGTCGAGCGGGGTGTCGGCCGGGTCGGCCGGGTCGAGCGGGGTCGGCGGCCTGTCGACGTGTCGCGCCACGATGCGGACTCCCGCCCGAGATGAGGTAAGCCTCACCTACCCTTCGGCGCGTGCAGACCGCCATCCGCCGAGCCGCGCCGTCCGTGTGCACCGGCCTGCTCGGCGACGTCGCCGGGACGCGTGGTGATCGACCGGCTGTCGTCGCGGGCGACCGCGCCGTGAGCTACCGGGAGCTGGCGGCGCTGGTCGAGGAGGTGTCGAACGGGCTCGGCACCACCCGCCGGCTCGTCCTGGCCCAGTGCGGCCACGACCTCGCCTCGGTGGTCGCGGTCCTCGGCGCCCTGGTCGGCGGGCACCCGGTCCTGCTCGCCCCCGTCGACCGACCCGACGCCGTCGCCTCCCTCGTCTCCGCCTACGACCCCGACGTCGTCCTCCGCCCCGGCCCGGCGGGCTCGTCCTTGCCGGAGGTCGCCGAGCGACGGCCGGGGACCTGTCACGACCTGCACCCGGACCTCGCACTCCTGCTCAGCACGTCGGGCTCCACGGGGTCCCCGAAGGCGGTCCGGCTCTCGGCCGAGAACGTCGTCTCGAACGCCCACGCGATCGCGCAGGCGCTCGGGATCCGCCCCGAGGACCGGGCCGCCACCGCCCTTCCGCTGCACTACTGCTACGGCCTGTCCGTCCTCACCAGCCACCTGGTTCGTGGGGCCGCCGTGGTGCTCACCGACACGTCGGTGGTCGAGCCGGCCTTCTGGGACGTCGCCCGACGGCACCGGGTCACGACGTTCCCCGCCGTGCCGTACACCTTCGAGCTGCTCGACCGGGTCGGCTTCGACGCGATGGAGCTCCCCGACCTGCGGTACGTCACGCAGGCGGGCGGGCGCCTCGCGCCGGAGCAGGTGCGCCGTTGGGC
>JBDIAU010000380.1:0-2992 GCA_039812565.1 Beutenbergiaceae bacterium | reverse complement strand
ACGGGATAGGGCGGGCGGCGCGGCCCCGGGTCGACGCCGATGAGGACGTTGGCGAAGAAGTACCCGGCGAGGGTGAAGTGGACGATCATCACGAGGTGCCCGACGTGGGACGACAGCGCCGCCTCGAACAGCCCCGTGTAGTAGAAGACGATCATGCTGGCGGCGAAGTTCACCGCGGCCACGAGCGGGTTGGCGAAGAACTGGCCCCACCGCGACTCGACGACCGCGAGGATCCACTCGCGCGGGCCGCGCGACCGGTCCGTGCGAACGGGCAGCGCCCGCAGCGCCAGGGTCACCGGGGCGCCGAGGACGAGGAGCACGGGGATGAGCGTCGCGAGCGCCATGTGCTCGACCATGTGGACGCTGAACAGCACCGTCCCGTAGACCATCGGCGCGCCGTTGGTCACCCAGACGAACGCGAGGGCGCCGACGAGCCACGAGAGCGTGCGGCCGACGGGCCACCGGTCGCCACGACGAGCGAGGCGGACGGCCCAGCCGAGGTAGACGACTACCATCGCGGCGCCGGCGAACGCGAGCAGGAGGTCCGGACGCCACTGGGTGAGCCAGGCCTCCGGGCTCGGCGTCGGTGGGGCTGGATACCCCGTGACGACCTCGACCGGGCTGGGCTGGGCGGGCGGCTCCTGGGGGACGGGTGGGGCGGTCTGGGCCAGAGCGACGGCGACGCCCGTGACCGCGCCCATGACCACCAGCTCGACGACGGCGATCCGCCAGAAGAGGCGGGGCGCGTCCGGGAGCCGCGGCAGTGTGACACGGCGGTGCAGCGCGCCCGCCGTGCCGAGCGCCACCAGCAGCAGCATCTTGGCGACCACGAGCAGGCCGTACCGGGTGCCGGTGAGCTCCGCCCAGGAGCCGACCCGGATCCAGGCGCCGGCGGCGCCGGAGACGGCGACCATGACGAACGCCCACAGCGCGATCGCCGAGTAGCGCGTCGTGGACACCGCCAGGTCGGCTCGAGGCAGGCGCCGGTAGAAGACCGCCAGCGCCACCAGCCCGCCCACCCACATCGCGGCGCCGCCGAGGTGGAGGAACATCGCGGAGATCGCCAGGCCGTGGTCGGCGGTGCCCGCCGCGTGGCCCAGCTGGGCGAGCATCCCGAGCGCGGCGGCGGCGACGGCGAGGGTCCAGGCGGCACCAGTCGGGGTGCTGACCGCGAGCGCGAGCGTGCTGGTCAGCGCCGCCAGGAGGGCCACCGTCAGGAGCATCCGGCCGAGCGAGATCTGCCCGACGAACACGCCGAGCTCGGCACCGAACGCCGGCGACGCCGGCGACCGCCCGACGACCGTCGCGTAGTCGAGCACCACGCGAGCGCCCGCGGCGACGGCCCAGACCGCACCGGCCACTGCGGCCAGCAGGAGGCTCGGCCCCAGGAGGGGGTGCACGGCGCCGTCGTCGCCCGCGAGTGCGCGCCGCCGCTCGCGCCCGGCGAGGGTGCGCGGCAGCAGGGTGACCACGAGGAGGAGCCCACCCACCGTGCCGGCGGCCGCGAGGTGCGCCACGACGCGCGCGACCGGCGTCGCCCACCGCACGACCGCACCGGGGTCGGCCAGCGCGGGCGCGCGGAACACGCCCGAGAACAGCCCGGCGAGCACGACGGCGGCGAGCGCGCCGACGGCCAGGACGACGACGGCCACCGCGAGGCCGCCGCGCCCGGTCGGGGACACCCCGGCCGGCGCAGAGCTCGCCCGCGAGGCGACGCGCTCGTCGGTGGTCACCGGGTCAGGGTAGGCGCTCGATGTCGCGGGTCACCTCGCCCGGTCACCGACTCGCGACCCCAGGTCGGGCCGGTGCGCTCCCGTGGTCATCCGCCGCACCATGGCCGGACGCGCAGCGCACGACCGGGCGGTCCACCGGGCTGTCGACCGGGCACCGTCCGCCGATTCGCCCGAGGTGCCGCTGACCGTCTGGCGAGAACGAGCACGAGCTCGAGCGCAGGCGTGAGACCGGAGCCGTCGGCCGGGACCCGTGGTCAGCCCCAGACGAGGCCCTGGCTCGGCTCCTCGAGGATTCGGGCGATGTCGGAGAGCACGCGGGAGCCGAGCTCGCCGTCGACGAACCGGTGGTCGAACGACAGGCCGAGCTGGGTGACCCAGCGCTTCTTGATCGACCCCTTGTGGACCCAGGGCCGCTCGGTGATCGACCCGAAGGCGAGGATGGCCGACTCCCCCGGCACGAGGATGGGGGTACCCGTGTCGATCCCGAAGACGCCGACGTTGGTGATCGTCACGACGCCGTCCGAGAGCTCCGCGGGCGTCGTCTTGCCGGCGCGCGCCTTCTGGGTGAGCTCGCTGATCGCCCCGGCGAGGTCGTGCAGGCTCATCCGGTGGGCGTCCTTGAGGTTCGGGACGATGAGCCCGCGGGGCGTGGCCGCCGCGATGCCGAGGTTCACGTAGTGCTTGTAGACGATCTCCTGGCGCTGGTCGTCCCACGAGGCGCTGATCTCGGGGTGCCGCCGCACGGCGATGAGGAACGCCTTCGCGACGATGAGCAGCGGCGTGACGCGGACGTCCGCGAACTCGCGGTCCTCCCGCAGCCGCTGCACGAGGCGCATCGTCTGGGTGACGTCGACCGTGTGGAACACCGTCACGTGGGGCGCGGTGAACGCGCTCGCCACCATCGCCTCGGCCGTGCGCCGCCGCACCGACTTCACCGGCACCCGGGTGGTGCGCCCGTCCGCGGAGACCTGGCCTTCGGCGAGCCACGGCTGGTCGTCGCCCGGGTACGTCGCGAGCAGCTCGGCCTGCGAGCCGGCCGCGTGCGCCAGGACGTCCTCGCGCGTGATGATCCCGCCCGGTCCGGACGCGGTGACGACGCTCAGGTCGACCCCGAGGTCCTTCGCCAGCTTGCGTACCGGCGGCTTCGCGAGCACCGCGGCACCCGACCGGACGGCGGCAGCCGGCGCGGCGGCCGCCGGCGTCGCCGCGGGGAACGCCGACGACGCCGGGCCCGACGTCGAGCGCACGCCCGCGGCGGG
>JBDIAU010000379.1:0-3003 GCA_039812565.1 Beutenbergiaceae bacterium | reverse complement strand
TCGCCGTGCGCGGGCTCCGGCGGGGCGGACCGCCGCCGGCGCTGGTCGTGACCCTGCACAACCTGCCCGTCGGCGGCGTCCGGGTGCGGACCGTCTCGGCGGTCCTCGAACGGATCGTGGCCCGCAGCGCCGACGCGGTCCTCGGCGTCAGCGGGGACCTCGTGGCGCTCGCCCGCGCGCGGGGGGCGCGCCTGGCCGAACGGGCCCTCGTGCCGTCGCCGCCCCGCCGGACCGGGGTCCCGCTCGGGGCCGAGCAGCGTGCCGGGCTCGGGCTGGACGAGGGCGTCGCCCTGGTCCTCACCGTCGCCCGTCTCGCCCCCCAGAAGGGGTTGGGCCTGCTCGCCGACGCGGCAGGTCTCCTCGCCGTCGACGGCGGCCGTCCGCTCGTGTGGGCCGTCGCCGGCGACGGGCCGCTCGAGGAGGAGCTGCGGGCGCGCGTCGACGAGGAGTCGCTGCCGGTGCGCCTCCTCGGCCGCCGCGACGACGTCCCCGACCTCCTGGCCAGCGCGGACGTCGTCGTCTCCACCAGTGCGTGGGAAGGTCAGCCGCTCGGCGTCCAGGAGGCGCTCGCGGCCGGCGTCGCCGTCGTCGCCACCGACGTGGGGGGGACGGCGGAGGTGACGGGGGAGGCCGCCGTCCTCGTGCCCTACCCGGACGCCGTCGCCCTCGCGGCCGCCGTGCGCGGCGTCGTGGACGACGACGCGCGGCGCGCGGCCCTCGCCGAGGCCGCTCGTGAGCGCGCCGCGGAGCTGCCGCGGCTCGCCGACGTGCTGGTTCAGCTCGAATCCGTCTACGACCGGGTGCTAGGGTGAAAATCCGTGGTGAGCATCGCGGACCGGCGCACCGGCAACCAGCCCACGCGACACATCTTCGTCACCGGAGGAGTCGCATCATCGCTCGGTAAGGGGCTCACCGCCTCGAGCCTGGGACACCTGCTGCGGGCGCGCGGCCTACGGGTGACGATGCAGAAGCTCGACCCGTACATCAACGTCGATCCCGGGACGATGAACCCGTTTCAGCACGGCGAGGTGTTCGTCACCGAGGACGGGGCCGAGACGGACCTGGACATCGGGCACTACGAGCGGTTCCTCGACGTCGACCTCGACCGCAGCGCGAACGTCACCACGGGCGTCGTGTACTCGTCGGTCATCGCCAAGGAGCGACGCGGCGAGTACCTCGGCGACACGGTGCAGGTGATCCCGCACATCACCGACGAGATCAAGGCCCGGATGCGGGCCCAGGCCGACCCGGCCCGCGGCCCCCAGGTGCCCGACGTGATCATCACCGAGATCGGCGGCACGGTCGGCGACATCGAGTCGCAGCCGTTCCTCGAGGCGGCCCGCCAGGTGCGGCGCGACGTCGGCCGGGACAACGTCTTCTTCCTCCACGTCTCCCTCGTGCCGTACATCGGGCCGAGCGGCGAGCTCAAGACCAAGCCCACGCAGCACTCGGTGGCGGCGCTGCGCAGCATCGGCATCCAGCCCGACGCGATCGTCTGCCGGGCGGACCGGGAGATCCCCGACGGGGTCAAGGGCAAGATCGCCGCGATGTGCGACGTCGAGCCGGAGGCCGTCGTGGCGGCGATCGACGCGCCGTCGATCTACGACATCCCCAAGGTGCTCCACGCCGAGGGCCTCGACGCGTACGTCGTGCGCAGGCTGGGCCTGCCGTTCCGGGACGTGGACTGGCAGCAGTGGTCGACGCTCCTCGAGCGGGTGCACTTCCCGGGGCACGAGGTGGAGGTCGCGCTCGTCGGCAAGTACGTCGGCCTGCCGGACGCCTACCTGTCCGTCACCGAGGCGCTGCGCGCCGGCGGGTTCGCGCACGACGCCCGGGTGCGGATCCGGTGGGTCGCCTCCGACACCTGCGAGACCGACGCGGGCGCGCGCAAGGAGCTCGACGGCGTCGACGCCGTCCTCGTGCCCGGAGGGTTCGGCGTCCGGGGGATCGAGGGCAAGCTCGGTGCCCTGCGCTGGGCGCGGGAGCACGAGGTGCCGACGCTCGGGATCTGCCTCGGCCTGCAGTGCATGGTCATCGAGTTCGCCCGGTCGGTCCTCGGCCTGCACGGGGCGTCGTCGTCGGAGTTCGACCCCGGCACGCCGCACCCCGTGGTGGCCACGATGGCCGAGCAGCTGGCGATCGTGGGCGGCGACGGCGACCTCGGCGGGACGATGCGACTGGGACGGTACGACGCCGTGCTGACGCCCGGCAGCGTGGTGGCCGAGGCGTACGGCACCGAGCGGGTGAGCGAGCGCCACCGGCACCGCTACGAGGTCAACAACCTCTACCGCGACCAGCTCGAGGCGGCGGGCCTGCACGTCTCGGGGCGGTCCCCGGACAGCTCGCTCGTCGAGTTCGTCGAGCTCGACCGGGCGCAGCACCCGTACTACGTGGCCACGCAGGCGCACCCCGAGTTCAAGTCCCGCCCCACCCGGGCGCACCCGTTGTTCGCGGGGCTCATCGGCGCGGCGCTCGAGCGGCAGCGGCAGACGCGGCTGCTCGAGGTCGAGCACGTCCACACCCACTCCGAGCTGTGAGCGGCGACGTCGCGGGCGCGCCGGTCGTGCCGCCGGCGCGGGTCGCCGACGAGCGGACGGACGTGCCGGTCGTGTCCTCGACCCTCATCCACGAGGGCCGGATCTGGGACCTCGTCGGCGACGAGGTGGACCTCGGCGGCGACGCGCCGGTGGTGCGCGAGTACATCCGGCACACGGGCGCCGTCGCCGTCATCGCCCTCGACGACGACGAGCGCGTCCTCCTCCTGCGGCAGTACCGCCACCCCGTGCGCTCCCTCCTGTGGGAGCCGCCCGCCGGGCTGCTCGACGTCGCGGGGGAGGACCTGCGCGAGGCCGCCGCGCGGGAGCTGGCCGAGGAGGCGGACCTGCGCGCGGAGCGCTGGGACGTGCTCGCCGACTACTACACGACGCCCGGCGGCTCCGACGAGGCCATCCGGATCTTCCTCGCCCGCGGGCTCTCGCCCGTGCCCGACCACGAGCTGCACGA
>JBDIAU010000378.1:0-3004 GCA_039812565.1 Beutenbergiaceae bacterium | reverse complement strand
CCCTCGGCCGAGTGCCCCCTCGGCCGAGTGCGACGTTGAGGGGCTCATCCCGGCGGGATGAGCCCCTCAACGTCGCACTCGGCCGGGGTGGGGGGTGGGGGGTGGGCGGGCGGGGTGGTTCTCAGGAAACGCCGAGGCCGTCGACCACCTCGGCCCCGGGCAGGCGCGCGAGGAGCGACCCCGGCAGGACGACCTTCGAGTGCCGCACGCCGGAGCCGACGATCGCGACGCGCTCGAGCACGCGGGCGTCGACGAGCAGCCGCCAGGCCCCGGGGAGGCCGAGGGGGGTGATCCCGCCGTACTCCATGCCGGACTCCGCGACGGCCCGCTCGGTGGGCCAGAACGACGCCTTGCGCACGTCGAGCGCGCGGCGGACCACGCCGTTGACGTCGGCGCGCGTGGTCGCCCGCACGGCGACGGCGGCCACGCGCTCCGCGCCTTCGCGCCGCCCGGCGACCAGGACGCAGTTCACGGAGTCCTCGATCGCGAGGTCGTACGCGCGGGTCATCTCGGCGGTGTCGGCCAGCTCCGGGTCGATGGCCGCGACGAGCACCTGCGCGGCGGCGTCGGCGTCGTCGGCCGCCCAGGCGTGCAGGCCCGCGGCGACGGGCCGGGCGAGCAGGTCGGCGTGGTCGAGGGCCCGGTGCCACGTGAGCGTGCCGAGCCGCAGCGGTGCGTGGAGGTCCATCGGCCGACGGTAGCCCCGCACCGGGTCGCGGCCGCGGCGCGGCTCAACCTCCGGTCGCGGGCACCGGCCGGGTCGCCCAGAAGGCGACGGCGCTCGCGGCCGCCACGTTGAGCGAGTCGACGCCGGCCGCCATGGGGATGCGGACGACGACGTCCGCGGCCGCGAGCGTGGCCGGCGCCAGCCCGTCGCCCTCGGTGCCGAGAACGAGCGCAAGCCGCTCAGGCAGGTCCGCCGCGAGCTCGTCGAGCGTGATCGCGTCGTCGCTCAGCGCCAGCGCCGCGGTGACGAAGCCCGCCTCGCGCAGGCCCGCGACGCCGCCGGGCCACGGGTCGATCCGGGTCCACGGCACCTGGAACACCGTGCCCATCGAGACACGCACCGCCCGGCGGTAGAGGGGGTCGGCGCAGCGCGGCGTGACGAGGACCGCGTCGACGCCGAGGGCGGCGCAGCTCCGGATGATGGCTCCGACGTTCGTGTGGTCCACCACGTCCTCGAGGACGGCGACGCGCCGAGCCCCGGCCAGGACCGTCTCGAGCGGCGGCAGCGGCGGGCGGTGCATCGCCGCGAGCGCACCCCGGTGCACGTGGAAGCCGGTCACGGCCTCCAGGACGGCCCGTTCGGCGACGAGCACCGGCACGTCGGCCGCGTCGTCGCCCAGCGCGTCGGCGAGCATCGCCTCGACGTCGGGCAGCCACCGCGGCGCCAGGAGCACCGAGCGCGGCCGGTGCCCGGCCTCCAGCGCCCGCGCCAGGACCGTGGAGCTCTCGGCGATGTACAGGCCCTTCGCCGGCTCGTGGCGCGAGCGCAGCGCGACGTCGGTGAGGTGGAGGTAGTCGGCGAGGCGCTCGTCGTCGGGCGCGGCGAGGGGGATGACGGGCACCGCGACATTGTCGCCGCCCGGGGCTACGGTCGTGGCGTCAGGCAGGACGAGGCGAGGCGGCGGGGATGGCGGAGCAGCGACGACGACGGCGTGGCCGGGGCACGAGGCGGTTGGGGTATCTGGTCGCGGCGGCGGTGAACGCCCTGCTGTGGTACCTGGCCAACGTCTCACCGGGCTGGGAGGCGGTGCCCTTCCTCACGGCGGGGACGGTCGAGGTCCTCCCGCTGTTCAACCTCGCGCTCGGCGTGGGCCTGGTGAGCAACCTCGTCTACGTGCTCTGGGACCCGCCCCGGCTGCGCGCGCTCGGGGACCTCGTGGGCGCCGTCGTCGCCCTCGCCCTCGGCGTGCGGGTCTACCGGGTGTTCCCGTTCGACTTCGCCGGGCTCTCGTACGACCTCACGACGCTGATGCGGGTCGTCGTCGTGCTCGGCATCATCGGCTCGGCGATCGGGATCCTGGCCGCGCTCGTGGCGCTCGTCCGCGGGCGCCGCGCCGAGTGAGGGCGTCCGGGCTACCTGCGGCCCGCGAGCGCCCCTAGCCTGGCGGGGTGGGCCTCTCCCGCTTCGGTGCCGCTCTCGACGAGGGCCTGCACCGCCGCCTGGTCGCCGCCCTCGCTCCGCGGGGGTGGCGCCCCCGTGTCATCGGGCTGACGGGGTACGGGTCGGAGCGCAGCCTCCACGTGCTCGGGCGCGTGCTCCTCACCCGGCCACCCGACGACGGCGCCCCCGGCCCCGCGGCGAGCGGCCCGGCTCCCGGGATCCCCGCCGGAGTGCCCGACGACCCGCTCGCCCTCGACGAGCTCCTCGCGCCCGACCTCCCGGGGTCCGGCCCGGCGCCGACGGACGGCCCGGCCGGGAGGGCGACGTCGGCCTCGGTCGGCGACACAGGGATGCCGCCGACGGCGCCCGGGCCGCGCGGCTGGCGCTCGTTCTTCACCGCGCGGGTCGGGAACCTGCCGGTCCGGGTGCGGGCCGGGACCCGCGTCGTCACGACGACGTCGGACAAGGGCGGCTACATCGACGTCCTGGTGACCGACCACGGGCTGGCCCCCGGGTGGAACGACGTGGTCATCGAGGCGCGCGGCGCCCGGCCGACGACGGCGAAGGTCCTGGTGGTGCCGGACTCAGCGCGGCTCGGCGTCGTCTCGGACATCGACGACACGATCGTCGTCACGATGCTCCCCCGGCCGCTGCTGGCCGCCTGGAACACGTTCGTGCGGCACGCGACCGCGCGGCGGGCCGTCCCCGGGATGGCGCGCCTCCTGCGCGCCCTGCGGGACCAGCACCCGGACGCCCCCGTGTTCTACCTGTCGACCGGCGCGTGGGACGTGGTGCCGACGCTGCGCTGGTTCATGAGGCGGCACGGCTTCCCCGAGGGCCCGATGCTCATGACCGACTGGGCGCCGACGAACACCGGCTGGTTCCGCTCGGGCATCG
>JBDIAU010000377.1:0-3006 GCA_039812565.1 Beutenbergiaceae bacterium | reverse complement strand
GCAACCGACGGATTAGAAGGCCGTTGCTCTATCCGTTGAGCTACGGGGGCCCGGGACGAGGGTAGTCGCGGCGCGCGCGGCGTGGCTGCGGAGACGCCACGCCGTCGTCCGGCCCGTGCCCGCCGCGCCTCCTTGGAGCCGCTCGAGACGCACGGCAGGCTAGGGCGATGACCACTCCGACGGGGCCCGGGGCCGAGGTGGTGACCGACGGCGAGAACGCCCGCCGCGGCGTCGTCGCCTCGGCCTCCACCGCCACGGTGCCCACCGCCGCGACCCCGCCCCGTCCCGAGGTGCCCGAGGGTGAGGCGCCGCCGAGCACCGCCGTCGACCCCACGACCACCCCGGCCGCCCCCGGCCCGGAGCCGGACGCCACCACGGCCTCCGCCCCCGCCGACGACGATCTCCTCGCCGACGCCGCCCGTACCGCCGTCGCCACCGTCGCCGCGGCCACCACGGCGTTCTTCCCGACGCCACCGACCGCTCCGACGCTTCCCGGCACCCGTTCCGCGGGACCGCCGACCGACCCGCGCCCCGGGTTCGTCGAGGAGCTCGAGGGCGCCCTCGCCGACGTCGAGTCCGTGCGGCTCGCGCTGGACGTCCCGGGCGCCGCGGCGGCCCGCGCCCTGCGCGACCGGCTCACCGTCCAGATCCGCACGCACCTCGTGCCGCGGTCCCAGGGCACCGAGCTGCCCGCCGTCGTCGTCCTCGGGGGATCGACGGGCGCCGGGAAGTCGACGCTGCTCAACTCCCTCCTCGGCGAGGAGGTCAGCGCCGCTGACGTGCTGCGCCCCACCACCCGGACGCCCGTGCTCGCGGTGCACCCGGACGACGCGGCGACGATGCGCACGCACCCGATCGCGGCGGTCGTCGAGGTCGTCGAGCACGAGGCGGTCCCGCCCGGCCTCGCCCTCGTCGACACCCCGGACCTGGACTCCGTCGACGCCGACAACCGCCGCCTCGCCGCCCACCTCGTCGAGGTCGCGGACCTGTGGCTGTTCATCACCACGGCGACCCGCTACGGGGACGCCCTCCCGTGGACCACACTCACCGCGGCGCGGGAGCGCGGGGTGACGATCGCCGTCGTCCTCAACCGGGTGACCGCGCGGGCTGCAGGCGTGGTCCGTGGCGACCTCCTCGACCGCCTCGCGGACGACGGCCTCGGTGACGCGCCCCTGTTCGTGGTCCCCGACGTCGGCCCGCACGAGGGACGCCTGCCGGAGGCCAAGGTCGGTGAGCTCGCGCGCTGGCTCCAGCTCCTCGCGTCGAGCGCCGCGGCGCAGCGCGTCGCGTCGCGAACGATCCGCGGCGGCTGGCCGAGCGTCCGCGCCGACCTCACGAGCCTCGCGGAGGCCGTGCATCGCCAGGCGGAGGCGGCACGTGCCCTCGCCGCGCTGACCTCGACCACCATCGAGGCCCACGTCAAGGCGACCAGTGCCACGCTCCTGGCCGGCGACGCCGCGTCCGGGGCCGTCTCGGCGACGGCGCAGGAGCGGCTCCAGAGGGGCGCCCCGCTGGCCGTCCTCCTCGACCGCCAGGCGCGGGTGCCTACCCGTCGTGGCGCCCCGGCCGCGCGCGCGGCCGCCGCCGAGGCGGTCGGCGCGGTGGTCCAGGACGCCCTCGGCGCGTCCCTGACCCACCTCGCCCGCGCCGCCGAGCAGGGCGTCCGCGGGGCCTGGGTGGCCGGCGGCGCCGGTGCGTCGCCGCTGCTCGCCCGCCTCGACCGGGAGTCCGTCACCCGCACGCGCGACGCCCGCGTCACGGCCGCCGTCCGCGCCTGGGCGGACGGTGCGGTGTCCGCCGTCGCCGCCGTGCCGACGGCGCCCGGGGAGGTCGAGCGGGCCGCGCGGCTCCTCGACCCCTACGGCTGGGCGCCCCTCGTCTGCGCCGCCGCGCTCGGCGCGCCGGCCGTGCCGCCGGCCCTCGAGGCGACGTGGGGCGAGGCGGGGCGCGCCTTCGTGGCCGACGCCCGGGCCGACGTCGTGCGC
This sequence comes from Beutenbergiaceae bacterium, assembly GCA_039812565.1. Classification (GTDB taxonomy): domain Bacteria; phylum Actinomycetota; class Actinomycetes; order Actinomycetales; family JAHECE01; genus JAHECE01. The sequence goes on along the minus strand of JBDIAU010000377.1, from coordinate 1,021 downwards.
CGCGCCGTCGACGTGGTCCGTGCCGAGGTGGTCCCGTTCCTCGACGCGCTCGCGAGCGTCGACGACGACGCCGCCGCGGCCGCCCTGCGCGGCCGAGCGCGGGCGCTCGAGGACCTCACGTGAGCGTCGCCGTCGTGCCGCCACCCTCCCGCCGTCAGGGGCCTCACCGCCCGACGTCCGTCGCGGCACCCCCGGCCTCGCCGTTCCCCGTGTCCACGGACGAGGGCGGCCGCCCGACGGCCGCCGGGGTGGCCGAGGCCGTGACGACGTTGCGCGAGGCCCTCGACGCCGGGGGCGAGCGGTGGACGCCGGACGTCGCGGACGCCGCCCGGACCGGCCTGGCGAACCTCGAGCGCCGGCTGGCGCTCGGCCTGGACCGGACCGTCGTCGCGCTCGTCGGGGGGACGGGGTCCGGCAAGTCCAGCCTGGTCAACGCCATCGCCGGCCTGGCGTTCGCCGAGGTCGGCGAGCTGCGGCCGACGACGGCGCAGCCGTCCGCCTGCCTGTGGGGCGGCCCGGCGGACACGCTCCTCGACGCGCTCGGCGTCCCGCCCGAGCGCCGGACGCGCCGCGAGAGCCCTCTGGACGCGGACCGGGAGGACGCCCTGCGGGGCCTGGTCCTCCTCGACCTTCCCGACACGGACTCGGTGGAGACGGGCCACGCCGCCGACGTCGACCGGATCCTCCCGCTCGTGGACCTGCTCGTCTGGGTCGTGGACCCGCAGAAGTACGCGGACAGCGTCCTGCACGAGCGCTACCTGCAGGCCTTCGCCGGCCGACGGGACGCGACGGTCGTCCTGGTCAACCAGACGGACACCGTCACCCCGGCGGCCGTGGACCGGATCGCCGCCGACGTCGCCCGCCTCCTGGCCGCCGACGGCCTCGCCGGCGTCCCCGTGGTCGGCACCTCTGCCGCGACCGGGGCCGGCATCGCTCAGGTGCGGGCGCTGCTGACGCGCGTCGTGGCCGCGGGCTCCGCCCGCCTGTGGCTGGCGGCCCGGGAGGCCGCGACCCTCGCCGC
>JBDIAU010000376.1:0-3011 GCA_039812565.1 Beutenbergiaceae bacterium | reverse complement strand
CGCGGCGGACCTCCCACCCGCGCCTGCGCCGCCGCCTCCGGACGACGACGCGACCGCGCCCGGCGATGGGTGAAGATGCGGGCATGAGCACCGACGCCCAGCCCGGTCCGCCCACGCCGTCCCACCCGACCACCCCGGGCCACCCGACCACCTCGGCCCAGCCGCACACGCCGGCCGAGCCCGCCCCCCTCGGCTTCACGCTGTGGGCGGTGCTGCGCCGCGACCGCGACCCCGACGCCGCCGCCTCCGGCCGGCCAACCCTCGCCGACGCCGCCCTCCCCGAGGGCGTCACGCTGCGCGGCCTCTACGACGTCTCCGGCCTGCGGGCCGACGCCGACCTCATGATCTGGCTCCACGGCCCCGACGCCGCCGACCTCCAGGCCGCGCTGCGCACGCTGCGGCGCTGCGCCGAGCTCGCCCCGCTCGCCCCGACGTGGCACGCGATGGGCGTCCACCGGCCCGCCGAGTTCAGCGCCGACCACGCGCCGGCCTTCCTGCGCGGCGCCGAGCCGCGCGCCTGGCTCACCGTGTACCCGTTCGTCCGCTCCTACGAGTGGTACGTCCTGCCGGTCGAGGAGCGCCGCGCCATGCTCGCCGAGCACGGCCGCAAGGGCCGGGAGTTCCCGCAGGTCCTGTCGAACACGGTGGCCTCGTTCGCGCTCGGCGACTACGAGTGGCTGCTCGCGCTGGAGGCGGACGACGTCGTCGACCTCGTCGACCTCATGCGTCACCTGCGCGCCACGCAGGCCCGCCGCCACGTCCGCGAGGAGGTCCCGTTCTTCACGGGCCGGAGGATCGGGGCCGACGAGGTCGCGGAGGTGCTCCGGTGACCGCCGTCGTCGACGCCACCACCCTGCCCGACCGGGACCCGCAGCCGGCCGTCGCCTACGACGCCCTGCTCCTGGTCTCCTTCGGCGGGCCCGAGGGGCAGGACGACGTCCTGCCGTTCCTGCGCAACGTGACCCGCGGCCGGGGTGTGCCGGACGAGCGGCTGGAGGAGGTCGCCCACCACTACCGCGCGTTCGGCGGCGTCAGCCCGATCAACGCGCAGAACCGCGAGCTGCGGGCGGCGCTGGAGGCCGAGCTGCGCGCCCGGGGGATCGACCTGCCCGTCCTGTGGGGCAACCGCAACTGGGACCCCTACCTCGCCGACGCGCTGCGCGCGGCCCACGCGGCCGGTCATCGGCGCCTCCTCGCGCTCGTGACCAGCGCGTACTCCTCGTACTCGGGGTGCCGCCAGTACCGGGAGGACCTCGCGCGCGCCCTCGCCGAGACCGGCCTGGCCGGCGAGGTGACGATCGACAAGGTCCGCCAGTACTTCGACCACCCCGGCTTCGTCGCCCCGTTCGCCGCGGGCGTGCGGGCCGCGCTCGAGCGGGTCCGGGCCGCGCTGCCCGACGCCGACCTGCGCCGCGACGTCCACGTCCTGTTCGCGACCCACTCGATCCCGACGGCGACCGCCACGACCTCCGGGCCGCCCGGGGCGCCACTCGGCCCCGACGGCGCCTACGGCGCGCAGCACCGCGCCGTCGCCGCGGTGGTCATGGCCGCGCTCGGCGACGAGGGGTCCGAGGTCCCGTGGGAGCTCGTCTTCCAGTCGCGCAGCGGCTCGCCGCACGTCCCGTGGCTGGAGCCGGACGTGAACGACGCGATCGAGGCGCTGGCCGACCGGGGGGCGCGGGCCGTCGTCGTCGTGCCCCTCGGGTTCGTCAGCGACCACATGGAGGTGCTCTGGGACCTCGACGAGGAGGCGCTCGCCACCGCCCGGCGCGTCGGGCTGCACGCCGAGCGGGCGCCGACGCCGGGCGTGGACCCGGCGTTCGTCGCAGGCCTCGTCGACCTCGTCGCCGAGCGCCTGGCCGGCCCCGACGGCGCCCCGCTCGCACCCGAGCGACCGGCGCTGACCGACCTCGGACCCTGGTACGACGTGTGCCGGCCGGGCTGCTGCGCGAACCCGCGCGCCGCGCTGCCCGCCGTCGCCGGGCTCGACGGGTAGCCCGGCGGCACGTCGGGGCGTCAGGGCGCCGGCGGCTCGATGCCGTGGAGCAGGCGCAGGGCCGTGAGGTACTCCTCGACGAGACCGGCGCGGGCCGCGTCCCGCGCCCGCACGGACGGCGTGTGCAGGAGCGTCGCGGCGAGCCGCCGCAGCGCCCGCTCGACCTGCTCCGTCGGCACGGTGCCGCCGGCGGGCAGCCGCGCGAGCTCGGCGTCGACCGCCGCCTGCACCGACGCCCGCAGGGCGACGACCGCGTGGTCGACCGCCCGCTCCGTCAGGGAGTCCTCGAACGCCTCGGCCGCCGTCTCGACGACGGCGCGGGCGCGGGCGAGCTGCTCGTCGCGGACGGCGGGCGCGTTGTCCCGGACGGCCTCCAGGTCGACGAGCACGACGCCCGGCACCTGGCGCACCTGCGGCTCGACGTCCTCGTGGAGGGACAGGTCGACGACGACGAGCGGCCGCGCGGCGCCGGGCCGCGCAGCCTCGACGAGGTCGCGCGTGAGGACCGGCGTCGCCGAGCCGCTGCACGCGACGACGAGGTCGACGGCGGCCAGCGCCGCGCCCAGCCCGCCCTCCGGGACCGCGGTCACGTCCCGGGCCAGGGCGAAGACCTCGGCGCGACCGGTGCTCGAGTGGACGACGACGTCCTCGCAGCCGCGACCGCGCAGCGCCGCGAGGCTCGCCCCCGCGTAGGAGCCCGTGCCCACGAGGAGCACGCGGACGTCCGGCCACGACGGCAGGTGCGCCTCGGCGAGGTCGAGCGCGACGCCCACGACCGAGCGGCCGAGGGTGCCGAGCCCGGCGTGCGCCTCGACCGTCCGCGAGGACCGGCTCGCCCCGGCGAAGAGGCGCTCGAGGTCCGCCGTCGTCGTCGACTCGTCGCGGGCGCGGGTGGCGGCACGCCGCACCTGGCCCGCGATCTCCCGCTCCCCGACCACCATCGAGTCCAGCCCCGCGGCCACGGCGAACAGGTGTCGCGGCACGTCCGCGCCCGTGCGCAGGCGCAGCGCGCCGC
>JBDIAU010000375.1:0-3017 GCA_039812565.1 Beutenbergiaceae bacterium | reverse complement strand
CCGCCGGCCCCGTCGCAGCGAGCTCGAGGGCCGCCGGCAGCGTCACGACGACGTCGCTCGGCCCGGCGCCGTCGCAGCCGCCCTCGGTGAAGCCGCTCAGCTCGAGCGACGCCGTCGCCGTCGCCCTGCTCAGAGACGTCGGGATGGTGACCGCGGCCGGGCCAGTGCCCTCGACGAAGGTCGCCACGTCGGCGGTGGTCCCGTCCGGGCACGCCACCCGCTCCACGGTGAGCGACCCCGCGTACGCCACCGTCTCGCGCCCGGGCGGCGCGTACACGGCGGCGTCGACCTCCGCGTCCTCGAACACCAGGCCGGTCTCGCCCGGGGCGAGCTCGACGTCCCGGGCGTAGTAGCCCTGCGCTCCCCGGCCGTTCGGCGGCGCCGCGGACGCCGGCGCCTCCTGCGGCGTCCCGTGCCGACGGCTGCGGTCGACGCCGTACACGGAGAACGCGGAGTCGCTGCTCACGCCTTCGAGCACGCCGGGGATGTCCACCGTGCCAGTGCCGTCGCGGGAGAACCGGTACGAGAGGTCAACCCGCTGATCCGAGTTGGACGACGTGCCGCCCCCGAAGCCGGCGAAGAACCGCTCGCTCGTCCCGACCACAGTGATCGCGACGGACCGCGCGGGCAGCGGCGCCGTCGTCGTCGGCTCCCCACAGCCCGGGTCCGTCTCGAGCAGGAGGTCCAGCACGGCCTGCCCCGACGCCCGGCGCAGCGTTCGGTCGACGTCCAGCGTGACGGGGCCGGGCTCGCTGGCCTCGTCGTCGGGCGTCCGCACCGTCGTGCTGCCGACGCCCTCGGCGCCGTCAGGGCAGGTCCGCTCGTCCTGCCGGGACAGGAAGACGTCGACGGTCGTGGGACCGCCGATCGTGGTGTGGAACCGGACCCCGCCCTCGAACCCGCCGGCGCCCGGGCTTTCCGGAGCAACGTTCACGGCGGCGTCGTAGAACCGCACGTGCGTCACCTCCGCCGGACCGGGCGCGTTCGGCGCCGCGACGGCGGGCAGAGCACCACCCCCCAGGACGGCACCGACGATCAGCGCTGCACCAGCACCCCGGACCCGGCGGGCGGACGTGGCCATGACGCACCTCCTCCAACCGGCCTACCACTACAGCGGACCGGAGGAGGCGCGAACCGGCGACCGATCGGCGCCCGGCAGGCCGTCGGAGCGGCGTCAGACGGTCAGTGCGCCATCTGGTCGATCGCGACGGTCGCGGCGAGGATCAGGGCGGTGTCCGCACCCGGGGCGATCTCGACTCCGTACGTGTCGCGCACCCGCAGCCAGCGCTTCGAGGTCTCGGCGATCTTCCGGCCCCCGGCCTCGAACGTGTACTCGTGGTCGACGATGTTGCCCTGGATCGTGATCTGGCCGACGTCGGCGGCCTCGAGCACCCAGCGCTCGCGCAACGGCGCGATGAGGGCCTTCTTGATCGTCGCGTCGGGCCTGCCGGGGCGGTCGATGGTCATCGTGTCGCGCACCGCCACGAGGCGCTCCTGGAGCCTGGCCACCTCCTGGCCCTGCACGTCGCGGATCACCAGGGTGTCGCGCACGCGGACCGCCTTGCCGTCGACCTTGAACGCCCGGCGCCCGCGGTTGGTCTCGATCCAGAAGTCGTCCCCGATAGAGACGAGCTTCTCGCGCATCACGTAGACCTCGGGCCCCTCGTCACCACCGCGCCGCTCCTCGCGCCGCTCGTCCCGGTGCTCCTCGCGCCGCTCGACCCGTCCTGCTCGCATCGTCCTGCGTCCCTTCCCGACGGCGCCGCCCGGCCAGGCGGCATCCGGGGACATCCCAGCACAGGCGGCGAGCCGGGGGCCACCGGCTGGGTGGGTCGGCACGCGCCTCAGGCCGGCGCGCGGCTGCTGATCTGCTGGATGGTCCACCGGTTGCCGTCGGGGTCCCCGAGGTTGACGAGCCCCACGTTGTCGAGGTCGTCGTCGTCGCGTGCCGGGCGAGACGTGCCGTCCCGACCGACCACGACGACGTCGCTGCATGCCACTCCCCGCCCGGTGAGCTCGGCGTGGGCCTGGCGGACGTCCGGGACGACGAGGATCAGCCCCCGTTGCGAGCCGGGAGGCATGCCGTGCGGACCGCCGGAGGAGAGGTGGATCGAGCAGCCGGAGCCGGGCGGCGTCAGCTGGACGAACCGGACCCCGGTACCGGTGCTGACGTCGAAGTCGACGGCGAAGCCCAGCCCCTCGGTGTAGAACGCCGTCGCCCGGTCCACGTCGGCGACCGGCACCTGCACCACCTCGAGAGTCCACTGCACGGTTGATGCTCCTCTCCTCGCCCGGGTCGTTTGCCCCCGGGGGCGTCGGGTACGCCGGTCGACGTCCGCTCAGCAGCCACACCCAGGAGGACACCATGCCGACTGCCAGCCTGACCGTCCGCGACATCATGACGCCGGGCGCCGAGTGCGCCGGGCAGCACGACAGCCTGCACGAGGCCGCCCGCAAGATGCGGGACCTCGACGTCGGCGCCCTGCCCATCTGCGGGGACGACGGCAAGCTCCACGGCATGATCACCGACCGGGACATCGTCGTCTCCTGCATCGCCGACGGCGGCGACCCGGACCGCGCCGAGGTCGGGCAGATCGCCGACGACCACGTGATCACCGTCGACGCCGACAGCGACGTCCGCACCGCCCTGCGCACCATGTCGGAGCACAAGGTGCGCCGCCTGCCGGTCATCTCCGAGCGGAGGCTCGTCGGGATCGTCTCCCAGGCCGACATCGCTCGGAACCTGCCCGACGAGCACGTCGGCGACCTCGTCGCCGCGATCTCGCAGGAGTAGTCGACCCGAGCCACCCCCCCGGCGAGTTCGCACCTCCGGCTCGAGGTCGCACCATCCGCGGTGCGACCTCGCGCCTGAGGTGCGAACTCGGCGAGGAGCGGACACGGGTTTCGCCGGGTCCGCCGCGGGCACACCCGCACACCGAACCTCTGGACCGACCGCAGGAGGAGCTCGTGAGCACCGACCCCGTGGACAGCTCGACCCCCGACCTCGACCCCGACGC
>JBDIAU010000374.1:0-3018 GCA_039812565.1 Beutenbergiaceae bacterium | reverse complement strand
CCCCAGACGATCACTGCGGCTCGGGTGGCGTCGGTGCGCGGCGCCCGGCGCCGCAACCACAGCGCCGCCGCGCCCAGGACCAGGGCAGCGGGCAGCAGCCAGGCGATCTGCCCGCCGATCTCGGCGTTCACGAGGCGCAGGAGGCCCGTCTCGCCCCACCCGCCGGCCTGGCCGCCCCCGCCGACGGAGCCGACCTCGTCGCCGGTGATGCGGCCGAGCCCGTTGTAGCCGAACGTGAGCTCGAGGAAGCTGTTCGTCTGCGAGCCGCCGATGTAGGGCCGCGCGGAGGCGGGCACGAGCTCGACGACGGCGACCCACCAGCCGCCGGCGACGACCATCGCCGCGAACGCCACGAGGAGGTCGCGGAGGCGCCGCAGGAGCGTGGTCGGTGCGGCGACGGCGTAGGCGAGCACGAAGCCCGGGAGGACGAGGAACGCCTGGAGCTGCTTGGTGAGGAAGCCGAGCCCGACCAGGACGCCCGCGAGGACGAGCCAGCGCAGCCGCGCGTGCTCGACGGCGCGCAGCGTCGCGTACGCGGCGGCCACCATGAGCAGGACCAGGAGCGCGTCCGGGTTGTTGAAGCGGAACATCAGCGCCGCGACCGGGGTCAGGGCGAGCACCGCGCCGGCGAGGAGGCCGGCGCGAGGGCCGGCGTGCCGGCGGACCGCGGCGTAGAGGAGCCAGACGCTCGCGACGCCCATGATCGCCTGCGGGACGAGGATCGACGCCGAGGACAGCCCGAAGACCCGGACCGAGAGCGCCATCACCCACAGCGCGACCGGCGGCTTGTCGACCGTGATCGACGCCGCGGCGTCGGAGGCGCCGTAGAAGAAGGCGGTCCAGCTCTCGGCACCCGCCTGCACGGCCGCCGAGTAGAAGGCGTTCGCCCAGCCGGACGCGGTGAGGTTCCACAGGTAGAGGACGGCGGTCCCGACCAGCAGCGCCGCGAGCGCGACCCGGTCGCGCACGGTCGACGGGATGCGACGGGCGGATGGCTCGAGGCCCGCTCGCCGCGGTGGCGGCGGGGCTCCGTCCTCGTCGGTGTGGGGGCGCGCGTCGACGTGCGGGAGCCGGCCCTCGGCGTGCGGGAGCTGGGGGGCCACGGCGCCCACCGGCTGATCCGGGGCCTGCGGCCCGCGGCTGAGGCTCGTGGTCATCGGAGGGCTCCTTCGGTGCTGACGTTCGGCGTGCGGACGGCCGGTGCGGGGACGGTGGGTACGGGGACGCTGGGTGCGGCGTCGGCGCCGTCGGGGCGGCGTACCCGGGCGGCGTGGAAGACCCAGCCGCGCAGGAGGACGAACCGCAGGACGGTCGCGCCGAGGTTGGCGACGACGAGCACCGTGAGCTCGACGCCGCGGGCGGCGTCGGGGGCGACGGCGTGCACGAGCGCGAGCGAGCCGGCGGTGAGGGCCCAGGCGAGCCCGAAGACCAGGAGACCCTGGGCCTGGTGGCGCCACGCGCGCTCGCGCCCGCGGACTCCGAACGTCAGGCGCCGGTTCGCGGCGGTGTTGAGCACCGCGGTGATCAGGAGGGCGAGCAGGTTCGCCGACTGCGCGCCGAGGCCGGGCCGCAGCACCCAGTAGAGGAGCGCGAACGCGAGGGTCGAGAGCACGCCGACGACGGCGAACCGGACGAGCTGGGCGAGCAGCGAGGTCGGGCGCTCCTGCGCGGTGTCCCGGACGAGCTGCGCCCGCGCCTCGGCGAGCGGCAGGCGGCCCGACGCGAGGTCGCGCCCGAGGCGGGCGATCCCTTTGAGGTCGGCGACCGCCGTGGCGACGATGTCGACCCGCGAGTCCGGGTCGTCCACCCAGTCCACCGGCACCTCGTGGATGCGCAGCCCGGCCCGCTCGGCGAGGACGAGCATCTCGGTGTCGAAGAACCACCCGTCGTCCTCGACGAGCGGCAGCAGCTCGCGGGCCACGTCGGCGCGGATCGCCTTGAACCCGCACTGCGCGTCGGAGAAGTGGGCGCGGAGCGTGCCGCGCAGGAGGAGGTTGTACGCCCGGGAGATGACCTCGCGCCGCGGGCCGCGGGTGACCCGCGAGGTCCGGCTGAGGCGGGAGCCGATCGCCACGTGGGAGTGTCCGGACACGAGCGGCGCGACGAGCGGGAGGAGCGCGGCCAGGTCCGTCGAGAGGTCGACGTCCATGTAGGCGAGGACCTGCGCGTCGGACGCGAGCCACGCCCGGTGCAGCGCCCGGCCGCGGCCCTTCTGGTCGAGGTGGAGGAGCTGGACGCCGTCGAGCTCGGCGGCGAGGGCGTGCGCGAGAGCGAGCGTCCCGTCCGTCGAGGCGTTGTCGGCGATGGTGAGGCGAGCGGTGTAGGGGAAGGCGTCCCGCAGGAAGGCGTGGACCGTCCGGACCGACCGCTCGAGGCCGGCCGCCTCGTTGTAGACGGGGATCACGAGGTCGAGCACGGGCGGCTCGCCGGGTGCGGGGCGTGGGGTCGGGTCGTCCATGCCCTGAACGATCGGCGTCGGACCTGGGACGTCAGCAGGCGCCCCCTGTGCTCCGCCTGTGCCTCCCCGTCCCCGCGCCGCGCCGCCCCGACCCCCCGCCTGCGCCGCTGTCCCGCGACGTCGCACCTCCGGCGCGACCTCGCACCGCGGGAGGTGCGACCTCAGGCCGGAGGTGCGACGTCGGGGGACGGGATGGGCTCGTCGACGTCGAGGTCCGCCGCGTGCGCTCCGGGGTGCGGCGCCGGCGGCACGGCGGGCAGCCAGACGGTGAAGGTCGTCGAGCCGGGCTCGCTGCGCACCCCGAGCACGCCGTGGTGCGCCGCGACGACGGCGTCGGCGATCGCCAGGCCGAGCCCTGTCGAGCCGCCGGCGCGGTTCCGGGCGGAGTCGCCCCGCGTGAACCGCTGGAACAGGACCGGCTGGAGGGCCTCGGGGATGCCCGGGCCGTCGTCGTGGACCTCGAGCAGCACGCCCGGCGTCGGCAGCGGCGCCGGGGAGCCGGGCAGCCCGCGCCAGGCGGGTTCGCGCCGCACCCGCACCTCCACCGTGGTCCCCGGCGG
>JBDIAU010000373.1:0-3021 GCA_039812565.1 Beutenbergiaceae bacterium | reverse complement strand
GCGACCACCATCCGGCGCACGATGGCCGCCACGGTCGCCGAGTCCTTCCTCCAGGCGGAGTCCAACCACGACGCCTCGAGGGACCTGCTGGGCGACGGCTACCAGGGGACGATGAACTACGCCGCGTTCACGCGGCCGCTGTGGCAGTGGCTCGTCCCGCCGCAGCCGTTCCCCTACGACCACGCCAAGTACCCGTCCCTGCCCAACCTGCCCGGCACGCTCGTGGCCGAGGCGATGCGGGAGCTCTCCGGCGTCACGCCGTGGATGGGCACCGTGCACGCCATGAACCTCATCGGGTCGCACGACACCCACCGGGTCGCCTCGCTCCTCGGGGACCCGGCGGTGGTCGACGTCGCCTTCGGCATGCTGGCCGCCTACCCGGGCGTGCCGATGATCTACGCCGGCGACGAGATCGGCCTCGCCACCTTCGGCCCGGAGTACGCCCGGATCCCGATGCCCTGGGACCACGGGGACCGCTGGGACCACCGTCGCCTCGCGCACACCCGGGCGCTCTTCGGGGCCCGCGCCGCCTCCGAAGCCCTGCAGCGCGGCGGGCTGCGGTGGCTCTCGATCGGTGACGACGCCCTGACGTTCTTGCGCGAGGCGCCGGGGGAGTCCGTGCTCGTCCACGCCGCCCGCGCCCCGCACGCCCCGGTCCGCCTGCCGCGCGCCGTCGTCGGCAACGCCCTGACCGGGCTCGCGGGCACGGGCGACCTCGCCGCCGGGCCCGACGGCTGGGTCACGCTGCCGGCCGACGGTCCGGCGTTCGGGATGTGGCGCTGCTCCTAGCCCGTCGCCGACCGGCACGCCGCCGGGTCCGCCCCGAACGGGGCGACCCGGCGGCGCGGTCCCCGCCGGTCCCGACCGAGCGTCGCGTCGGGAGGTCCGCGGCACCGCTAGCGTTGCCCCCATGCCCACCGACGTCCCGAGCCCGGACGCGCCGCACCCGCCGCGCACCTTCGGCTCCGTCCTCACCGCGATGGTCACGCCGTTCGACGCCGACGGCCGCCTCGACATCCCGGCCGCGCAGGCGCTCGCGACCTACCTCGTCGACTCCGGCTGCGACGGCATCGTCCTCAACGGGACCACCGGCGAGTCCCCGACCACCCACCAGCCCGAGAAGGACGACCTCGTCCGCGCCGTCGTCGACGTCGTCGGGGACCGCGCCCTCATCGTCGCCGGCGCCGGCTCGAACGACACGGCGCACGCCGTCCGCATCGCGCAGGCCGCCGAGCGGACCGGCGCCCACGGGCTGCTCGTCGTCACCCCGTACTACAACAGGCCCTCCCAGGAGGGCGTGTACCGCCACCTGCGCGCGATCGTCGAGTCGACGGACCTGCCCGCGATGCTCTACGACATCCCCGGGCGCACGGGCGTCGCTCTCGCGGACGAGACGCTCGACCGTCTCGCGGCGCACCCGCAGGTCCGGGCCGTCAAGGACGCCACCGGCAACGTGGACCAGGGCTTCCGCCGGATGCTCCGGACCGGCCTGGAGTTCTACTCCGGCGACGACGGTCTCAACTTCGCGTGGCTCGCGCACGGCGCCTCCGGGATCGTCTCCGTCGTCGGGCACGTCGCGGCGGGGCCGTACCGGGAGATGGTGGCGGCGGTCGACCGCGGCGACCTGGTCTCGGCGCGGCGGATCGCCGCCGGCCTCGTCCCGCTCGTACGGGCGATCATGGGCGGCGGCCAGGGTGCGGTGATGGCGAAGGCCGCCGTCGAGCTCCTGCGCGTGATCCCGACGCGGACGGTCCGCTCGCCGCTGGTCGCCGCCTCCCCGGAGGAGCTCGCCGAGCTCGAGCACACGCTGGTGCTCGAGGGCATCCTGTGACGGCGGGTCCGGGGGCGCTGCGATGAGCCACCCCCACCCCGAGCTCGGCCCGCCCCCGCCCCTGGCCGACGGCGCCCTGCGGGTCGTCGCCCTCGGCGGCCTCGGCGAGGTCGGCCGCAACATGACTGTCCTCGAGCTGGGCGGCAAGCTCCTGGTCATCGACTGCGGCGTCCTGTTCCCCGAGGACCACCAGCCCGGGGTGGACCTGATCCTCCCCGACTTCGAGCACATCGCCGACCGGCTGGACGACGTCATCGCCGTCGTCCTCACCCACGGGCACGAGGACCACATCGGCGCCGTGCCCTACCTGCTGCGCCTGCGCCCGGACATCCCGCTCATCGGCAGCCAGCTCACGCTCGCGTTCATCGAGGCCAAGCTCAACGAGCACCGCATCGTCCCGATCACGCTGGCCGTGCGCGAGGGCCAGGTGGAGAAGCTCGGGCCGTTCGAGTGCGAGTTCGTCGCCGTCAACCACTCCATCCCGGACGCCCTCGCCGTGGCGGTCCGCACGTCCGCCGGGATGGTCCTGCACACCGGCGACTTCAAGATGGACCAGCTGCCCCTCGACGGCCGGATCACGGACCTGCGCGCCTTCGCCCGCCTCGGCGAGGAGGGGATCGACCTGTTCATGGTCGACTCGACGAACGCCGAGGTGCCCGGCTTCACCCCGCACGAGCGAGAGATCGGCCCCGTCCTGGACTCGGTCTTCGCGCAGGCGCGCGGGCAGATCGTCGTCGCCTCGTTCGCCTCCCACGTGCACCGCGTCCAGCAGGTGTGCGACGCGGCGGCGGCCCACGGCCGACGAGTCGCGCTCGTGGGCCGGTCGATGGTGCGGAACATGACCATCGCGGCGAACCTCGGCTACCTCTCGGTGCCGGACGGCCTGCTGATCGACGCCAAACGGCTGGGCGACGTCCCGCCCGACGAGGTCGTGCTCATGTGCACCGGCTCGCAGGGCGAGCCGATGGCAGTCCTGAGCCGGATCGCCAACCGCGACCACAAGGTCTCGGTCGGGCCGGGGGACACGGTCGTCTTCGCCTCCTCGCTCATCCCCGGCAACGAGAACGCGGTCTACCGGGTCATCAACGGGCTCATGCGGCTCGGCGCGCAGGTGGTCCACCAGGGCAACGCTCGCGTCCACGTCTCCGGCCACGCCAGCGCCGGCGAGCTCCTGTACTGCTACAACATCC
>JBDIAU010000372.1:0-3036 GCA_039812565.1 Beutenbergiaceae bacterium | reverse complement strand
CCGGCGCCGATCCCGATCGTGGGGACCGACAGCCGCCGGCTGACCTCGGTGGCGACGGGCTCGGGGACCATCTCGAGGACGACGGCGACGGCGCCCGCGTCCTCGAGCGCCAGGGCGTCCGCGAGCAGGCGCTCGGCGGCCTCCTCGCCGCGACCTTGGACTCGCTTGCCGCCGAGGATGTTCTCCGACTGCGGCGTGAAGCCCAGGTGGCCGACCACGGGGATGCCGGCCTCGGTGAGCACGTGGACGTGGTCGGCGACCCGCCGCCCGCCCTCGAACTTCACGGCGTGCGCGCCCGCCTCCTTGAGCATCCGCACGGACGTCGCGAGGGCCTGCTGAGGCCCGCTCTCGTAGCTGCCGAAGGGCAGGTCGGCGACCACGAGCGCCCGGCGCGACGCCCGGACGACGGCGCGCACGGCGGGGATCATCTCGTCGACCGTCACGGGGATGGTGCTCGGGTGGCCGAGCATGTTGTCGCCCATCGAGTCCCCGACGAGGAGCATGTCGACGCCGGCTGCGTCGAAGATCCGTGCCGTCGGGGTGTCGTAGGCGGTGAGCATCGTGAGGCGCACCCCGCGGGTCTTCGCCTCTCGCAGGTGGTGGACCCGCACGCGGCGCGGGGCAGCGCCTGCGGGGGCGCCGGTCACCGGGTCGGGCTGCTCGACGGCGTCGCTCATCGGGGCCTCACTCCTCCCGCCACCGGGTGCTCACCGGCAGCCGTCGGTCGCGCCCGAACGCCAACGTGGTGACCTTCGGGCCCAACGGGTACTGACGTCGCTTCCACTCTGCCCGGTCCACGAGGCGGAGCACGAGGTCCACCGTCTGCGGGTCGAAGCCGGCGGCGATCATCTCGGACCGGCCGCGGGCCTGCTCGACGTACGCGTCCAGCACCTCGTCCAGGAGCTCGTAGTCGGGCAGCGAGTCCTGGTCGGTCTGGTCCGGCCGCAGCTCGGCGGACGGCGCCTTGGTGATCGAGGACTCGGGGATGGGCGGCACCTGCCCGGCGGCTTCGGCCACCTCGTTGCGCCACCGGGCGAGCTCCCAGACCCGGGTCTTGGAGACGTCCTTGATGGGGGCGTAGCCGCCGACGGCGTCCCCGTAGATGGTCGAGTAGCCGGTGGCGAGCTCGGACTTGTTGCCGGTGGCGAGGACGAGGTGGCCCTCCGCGTTGGACAGCGCCATGAGGATGACGCCGCGGACCCGCGCCTGCAGGTTCTCGGCGGCGACGCCCGTGAGCCCCATCTCGGCGTGGAACGCGTCGACCATCGGGCTGATCCCCTGACGGCGCAGCTGCAGGCCGGTCCGTCGGGCGAGCTCGGCGGCGTCGTCGAGCGAGTGCTGCGAGCTGTAGACGCTCGGCATCTGCACGCCGACCACGTTCTCCCCGCCGATCGCGTCGACGGCGATCGCCGCGACGAGCGCGGAGTCGATGCCCCCGGACACGCCCAGCGCCACGGAGCGGAACCCGTTCTTGCGGACGTAGTCGCGCAGCCCGGTGACGAGCGCCGCGTACATCTCGCCGGTGTCGCCGGGGGAGGTGGCCGGCGGCCGGCCGGGCAGCGGCGGACCGGCGTCGACGGCGGGATCCGGCAGGTCGACCAGGAGGACGTGCTCCTCGAACGCGGGCGCCGCCGCGGCCAGGGCGCCGTCGCGCGCCACGACGAAGGACGCGCCGTCGAACACCAGGTCGTCCTGGGCGCCGACCAGGTTGAGGTACGCCACGGGGGCGCCGACCTCGGCGGCCTTGGTCTGGGCGAGCCGGACGCGCTGGGACGTCTTGCCACGCTCGTAGGGGGAGCCGTTGATGACGAGCAGCGCGTCGATCCCCGTCTCGGCGAGGGCCTGCACCGGGCCCCCGCGCTGCCAGATGTCCTCGCAGATGACGACGCCCACCCGCTGCCCGGCGACGTCGACGCAGAGGCTGCCGTACCCGGGCGTGAAGTGCCGGTGCTCGTCGAAGACGCCGTAGTTGGGCAGGTGGTGCTTCGCGTACCGGGCGACCACCCGGCCGTCGCGCAGCACCGCGGCGGAGTTCGTCGGCCGGCCTGTGGTCGCCTGCGTGCCGAGGTGGCCGACGACGACGGCGACCTCGCCCAGCCCGTCCGCCTCCAGGGCGGCGGCGAGGGCGTCGAGCTCGGCGGCCACCGCGCGCTGGAACGAGCGCCGCAGCGCGAGGTCCTCGATCGGGTAGCCGGTCAGTGCCATCTCAGGGAAGGCGACGAGGTGGGCGCCGGCCAGGGCGGCCTCGGCGCACACGCGGCGCACGAGGGCGGAGTTCCCCGGGAGGTCGCCCACGCAGGGGTTCACCTGGGCGAGCGCCAGTCGGAGCGTCGGCATGGCGCCAGCCTATTGCCCGTTCCCGCGCGGGCCGGCCGGGTCGCGAGGGCGGGCGACGGTCGAGGTGGCGTTGTCCGTGACCTGCCCGCTGCCGACCCGCCATGATGGACCCCGCGACCCCCGGCCTCCGCGGCCGTCACCACCGACCGATGCGCGGGAGAGAACCATGGACAGGCAGCAGGAGTACGTGCTCAGGTCGATCGAGGAGCGCGACATCCGCTTCATCCGGCTCTGGTTCACGGACGTGCTCGGCATCCTGAAGTCGGTCGCCATCGCCCCGGCGGAGCTCGAGGGTGCGTTCGCCGAGGGCATCGGCTTCGACGGTAGCGCGATCGAGGGCCTGGCCCGCGTCTACGAGGCGGACATGCTCGCCAAGCCGGACCCGTCGACCTTCCAGGTGCTGCCGTGGCGCGGGGAGCGGCAGGGCAGCGCCCGGATGTTCTGCGACATCCTCACGCCCGACGGCGAGCCCGCCAAGGCGGACCCGCGCAACGTGCTCAAGCGCGCCCTGGCGAAGGCCTCCGCGGCGGGCTTCACCTTCTACACGCACCCCGAGGTGGAGTTCTACCTCTTCGAGCCGCCGGCCGGCCCCGAGGGCCCGCTCGTGCCGATCGACAACCACGGGTACTTCGACCACTCGGCCCGCGGCACCGCGCACGACTTCCGCCGCGCGACGATCACGCTGCTCGAGTCGATGGG
>JBDIAU010000371.1:0-3043 GCA_039812565.1 Beutenbergiaceae bacterium | reverse complement strand
TGCTCGTGCGGGTGCTCGTTGAGCGTTCCGGTCATGCCCGGTTCACGTCGGGGTCGTGGTGGCGAGGGTCTCCGCCGAGCGAGTGCTCCGCCTGGTAGATCGCCTGCTGGACGAGTTGGGAGGCGTGCTCGTCCTCGAGGCGGTAGAAGACCCGCTGCCCCTCCTGGCGGGTCGCGACGATCCGTGCCAGACGGAGCTTGGCCAGGTGCTGCGAGACCGCGGCCGGAGACTTCCCGACGAGCTCGGCCAGGTGGTTGACCGACAGCTCGTCGGACCGGCCCAGCGCGAGGATGATCCGCACCCTCGTGGCGTCGGCGAGCATGGCGAAGACCTCGACGGCGAGCTCCACGAACGGGCTCTCGAGCGCCGGCGTCGCCAGCCGCGTATCTGCATGCATACGCAGATACTTGCACATGCCGACGCGGGCGCGCGCAGACCTTCGTCAGACCTTCATCTGGGGTCGTCTGGATCGTCGCGGGCGTGGGTGAGTCTGGTGGTGTCAGTGGTGGGGACACCGGGGTTGGGTGGTCGTGGTGATGGGTTGGTACGCCGGGGGCATGGGTCCCGGGATGTGGGTGTTCATGGGGCTGTTCTGGGTCGCGTTGATCGCGGTGATCGTGTGGTTGGTGGTCCAGCTGCTGC
The DNA here is from genome assembly GCA_039812565.1 of Beutenbergiaceae bacterium. Classification (GTDB taxonomy): domain Bacteria; phylum Actinomycetota; class Actinomycetes; order Actinomycetales; family JAHECE01; genus JAHECE01. Next base: position 2,401 of record JBDIAU010000371.1, on the reverse strand, counting down.
CGGCCCGGGGCGGGACGACGTCGGCCGGGCCGACCCCGGGGACGGCCCCGGGGGAGTCGCCGCTGGACATCCTCGATCGACGGCTGGCGCGTGGCGAGGTGGACCTGGAGACCTACCGGGCGCAGCGGGCGGCACTCCTGGAGTCCAGAGGTGATCAGCGATGACCACGACGCGGCGGGCGTGGCTGGTGACCGCGCTGGTCGTGGCGGTGCTCCTGCTCGTCGGCTCGGTCACGGCGGTCACGGCCTGGGCCTGGACGGGACCCCGGGCCGAAGGATGGTCGCGAGCGCCGGCCGAGGTCTGCGGGACGTGGGTCGAGCGCGGCGAGGGTCCGGGGATGATGGGCCCGACGAGGGAGCGGATGTGGGAGCAGAGGCGTGAGGGGTGCGTGACGCGAACGCCCGGACCGGCAACGCCCTCCTCCGAGACGACGGTCCCGGGGGAGTCCTGAGCGCGCCGACGGGCTCCGGCTTCGGTGGCTCGGGGCCGGTGCGGGCGCTCGTGGTCGACGACGAGCCGGCCTTGGTGCGCGCCGTGGCGGCCTACCTGGCGCGCGAGGGCTTCGAGGTGCTGACTGCGGGCGACGGGTTCGAGGCCCTGCGGCTGGCACGCGAGGCAGCCCCGGACGTGGTGGTGCTCGATGTGATGATGCCGGGGATCGACGGGCTGGAGGTGTGCCGGCGGTTGCGGACGTTCTCGGACGCCTACGTGCTCATGCTCACCGCCCGGGCGGAGGAGCTCGACGAGCTCCTCGGTCTCGGCGTCGGCGCGGACGACTACCTGACCAAGCCGTTCTCCGCGCGCGTCCTGGTCGCCCGGGTCCGGGGTCTGCTGCGGCGCCCCCGCGCCGCCGCCGGGGAGGGGATCAGGGACGGGGGTGAGGTTCGTAGGTTCGGGGCGCTGACGATCGACCTGCAGGCGCGGGAGGTCACCGTGGGCGGGGTGCCGGTGGTCCTGACCCGGACGGAGTTCGACCTGCTCGAGGCCTTGTCGGCGCGGCCGCGGACCGTGTTCACCCGTACCGCGCTGATCGAGCGGGTCTGGGGGCCGGGGTGGGTGGGTGACGACCGGCTCGTCGACGTCCACCTCGGCCATGTGCGCCGCAAGCTCGGGGACGACGCCGACGAACCCCGCTACGTCGTCACCGTGCGCGGCGTCGGGTACCGGATGGGGCCCGGGTGAACGCGCCCGCGGGCTCGCGCCGGCCACGACTGCGGGACACCGGGCTGGCGTGGCGGCTCAGCGTCGTCGTCGGCCTCGTCCTGCTGGCGGGAGCTGCGACGCTGTGGCTCGTCGCGGTGGTGGTGGCGCCGCAGGTGTTCCACCGGCACCTCCTGCTCGCCGTCCCGGGCGGGGTGGACCCGGCGGTCCAGGTCCACGTCGACGAGGCGTTCACGAACGCCGTGCTCCTCGCGCTCGGGGCCGCGCTGCCGCTGTCCCTGGTGACCGGGCTGAGCGTGACCTGGGTGGTCGCCCGGCGGCTGGCCCGGTCCGTCTCGGCGGTCGCGGCAGCCGCGGACCGCGTCGCCCACGGCGACCTCGCCGTGCGGGTGGAGGAGCCGGCCATCGGGCCCGAGGTCGCGCAGCTCGTCTCCGCGTTCAACGCCATGGCGGATCGCCTGTCCGCGACCGAGGAGACCCGTCGACGGCTCCTCGGGGACGTCGCGCACGAGATGCGCACGCCCCTGGCCGTGCTCGGGGCGACCGTCGACGCGGTCGTCGACGGCGTCCTGCCCGCTGACCGCGCCACGCTCACCGAGGTTCGGGAGCAGGCGGGTCGGCTCGAACGACTCGTCGCGGACATGTCGGCGGTGTCCCGTGCCGAGGAGCGCGCCCTTGCCGTCGACCTCGCGCCCCTCGACCTCGGCGCCCTCGCCGCCGGCGTGGTCGAGGCGCACCGAGCCCGGTTCGCTGCCGACGGCGTCGACCTGCGCCTCGAGCCCGACCCCGGCGCTGTCGCATCCACCGTTCTGGCCGACCGAGCCCGGCTCGAGGAGGTCCTGCACAACCTGCTCGACAACGCGCTGCGGCACACCCCCCGCGGCGGACAGGTTCAGGTCCGAGTGAGGCACGACCGGGACGCGGTCAGCCTCGTCGTCCTCGACGACGGCGACGGGTTCCCGCCCGCAGACGCCGACCGGCTCTTCGAACGCTTCTACCGCGGCGACGCCGCCCGCTCCGCCGGCGGCGGAACGGGCATCGGCCTGACCATCGCCCGCGCCGTCGTCGCCGCCCACGGCGGCACCGTCACCGCCGCCAGCGCCGGGGCGGGCACCGGGGCCACCTTCACGGTCCGACTCCCACGCACCGGCGCCACCGTCGAACCGTCACCCGCTCACCGAACCCACCGGCGCCGGTAGCCGGAGTCGCTTGAGCAGCAGGGCGTTGACGGCCACGAGGA
>JBDIAU010000370.1:0-3050 GCA_039812565.1 Beutenbergiaceae bacterium | reverse complement strand
GCCTCGGCGAGCGTCCCGTCGACGCCGTTGCTCGCCGCGACCGAGAGGAGCTCGTCGATGATCGCGCGGACCTGGGGCTCCGGGTAGGCGCCCTGGAACATCGGCACGGGCTGCCCGGCGAGGATCGCCACGACCGACGGGATGGACTGCACCTGGAAGGCGGCGGCGATCTGCGGGTTCGCGTCGACGTCGACCTTGGCCAGGAGGAATCGCCCGCCGTACTCCGCGGCCAGCCGCTCGAGGATCGGGCTGAGCTGGCGGCACGGCGCGCACCATGTCGCCCACAGGTCGACGACCACCGGCACCCGCCGGGACAGCTCGACGTAGGAGGGGAACGTCGCGTCGGTGACGTCGTGGACGGCGTCGACCGCGCCGTCGGCGGGCGGCACGTCGTCGGCCCCGCCGGCACGCCCCTCGCCATCCGCGGCCGGGGCGGGCGGCAGCGGCGGCTCGGGCGGCCGGGCGGGACTGCGCAGCGACGAGAGGTCGACGGCGCCGCGCAGGCTGGGCGCGGCGGAAGGCCGGTGCTGGCTCATGAGGTCACTCCTCGGTCGGACCGGGGCGCACGGGTGAACCGGGCGGGTGCCCGGCTGCTGGGGTCAGTGTGCGTCCTACTGCTTGGTGGCGTCGACGAGCACCCGCTCTGCGCCCATGACCGTGATCGTCGCGCCGTCGGCGGCGGCCGGGACCTCGAAGACGACCGGGGCGGTGTACGTCACCTTGGCGATGGACGGGATCGTCCCCTCGCCGAGCCACTGGCCGATCGGTCCCCCGAGGGTGAGGGTCGAGCCGCTCAGCGTCTTGGTGATGGTGGTCGAGAGGGTCAGGACGCCGACGACGACGGCGCCGTCGTCGACCGTGCCCATCGCGTACACGGCGCCCTCGACGGGCGCCGCCTGGAGCTCCACGCGGGCCAGGCCCTCGAGGTTGCTGGTCTGCGACTGGAGCTCCGAACGCACCTGCTCGAGGAACGGGTTCGTCGCGAAGGTGGCGGCGTGCTCGCTCTGGTCGCCCTTGGCGAGGACGTCGGCGAACGCGGCGACCGTCTCGGCGGGGGTCAGGACGAGCCCGGACGCGTCGCTGGGGAGCTGCGGGCTGCCGGTCTCGGGGTTCGCGAGCGGAGGCGTCTCCACGCCCGGGAGCAGCCGCGCCCAGGTCCACAGGTGGTACTGGTCGCGCGGGTCGTCCTGCTTGAGCGTGAGGACGAGCGGCGACGTCGTGCCCTCCGGCGGCTCCGTCACCGCGATGAGGGTGCGTGGCCAGGTGTCGGTGGCGGCCACGACGCGGACCTGGTCCGCGGTCGTCAGCGGGGTCGGCGGGCGCTGGCCGTTGCTGCGCTCGTCGAGCGTGTACTGCGCGGCGCGCATCGACAGCGCCGGGTTCTCGACGCGCGGGGCGAGCAGCGAGGCGTCCTTCGCCGCGTCCCCGGCGACGAGCACCTCGTCGAGCGCCGAGATCACGGCCGCCGTCTGGTCGGGGTCGAGGACCGCGAGCGGCGCGGGAGGGGTCGGCTCCGGGGCCGGCTCGGGCAGCGCAGGGGCGCAGCCCGCCAGCGCGAGGGCGGCCACGACGAGGCCGCCGCCGATCAACCGTCGGGCGCTCACTTGGCCTCCTCCTCATCCGTGGCGGTCGGTCGGTCCTCGCCGCTCTCGCCCGCCCCCGCGGCTCCCGCCGGTGCGAGCGCCGGGTCCCCGCCGCCGCGCCGCGGCAGGACGAGGAGGAGGACGCCCGCGACGATCAGCAGCCCGCCGACCACGAGGCCGGGCACGAGGTAGGGCGTGCGGACGTCCTGCGGCCAGGTGAGCGTGACGGTCGGCGCGGCGGCCTTGCCGTCGGTCGCCGCCAGGAGCTGCCAGCGGCCGTCGGTCTGCGACCACTCGAGGCTCGCCTCGCCCGTCCCCGACGCCTGCGCGACCCACATGTCGGAGCCGTGGGTGGCGGGGTCCGGCACCTCGGGAGTGCCCTCGACGGCGGCCGTCGCGAGCTCGGTCCACGACTCGAGCCCGGTGACCTGCACGACGGCGGCGTCCGCCACCCACCCGGTCACGTCGACGTCGCTGCCGACGACGAGGAGCACCGGAGCCCCGTCGGGCGCCGTCGCGGTGACGGTCACCTCCGCGGCGACCATCTCCAGGACGCCGGGCTCGGTGACGACGAGCGGCGCGTCGGGTGCCGCGGGGAGCGTCGCGACCACCTGGTCCGACGACCGCCACGCGGTGGCGGACAGGACGGCGGCGGCGACCGCGAGCACGCCGAGCACGACGAGGGCGATCGAGGTGATCCTGCGGAGCACGAGCGGGGTCCTCCCGTCGAGGGCACGGGCGCGGAGGCGCCCACGCCAGGATAGGCGCAGGCCCCGACAGGGGCAGGCGGTCAGGGCCGCCCGTCGGCCGGTCGGTCCTCTGCGCGCGGTTCCGTGCCTGGTGCGCAGGGCGCCTCGGATACGCTGACGACGCCGTGGCGCCGCCCCGTGGCGCCCTTCGACGGCATCCCGGCCGTCGTGTCCCCCGAGGAGTCCGTCGTGTCCGAGGACCGGCCCCAGCCGACGTTCACGATCAAGACGCGCGGCTACGACCGCGCCCAGGTCGACGAGCACCTCCACAGCCTCGACGAGGCGCTCGAGGCCGCCCGGGCGCAGGTCCGCTCGCTCGACGAGCGAACCCGCGCGCTCGAGGGCGAGCTCGCCGAGGCGGGCAGCCGCCTGAAAGAGGCGCAGCGACCCACGTACGCCGGCCTCGGGCGCAAGGCCGAGCACATGCTGCGCGTCGCCGAGGAGCAGTCGACCGAGCTGGTCTCGCAGGCGACGCGCCAGGCGGACGAGCTCGTCGCGCGGGCGGAGCGCACCGCGGCGCAGCTGCGGCAGAGCGCGGAGACGGAGGCCGCCGAGCTCGTGGCGCGGGCGACCCGCGAGGCCGAGACGACGACGGCGACGACGGACGCCCGCGCGGCCTCGGTCCTGGAGACCGCCCGCCGCGAGGCCGGCGAGACGGTCGACGCCGCCGCCCGCGAGGCAGCCCGGCTGCGCGCGGACGCCGAGCGCGAGGACGCGC
>JBDIAU010000369.1:0-3052 GCA_039812565.1 Beutenbergiaceae bacterium | reverse complement strand
GCTCGCCAGCCCGGACGTGCTCGGCATCTCCGGCGGCGCGAGCGCCGCGGCCGTGACGGCGCTGCTCCTGCTCGGCTGGGACGGACCGGCCGTCTCGCTCACGGCGCTGGGCGGGGCGCTGCTGGTCGCGGGCCTCGTCGGCGCCCTGGCCTGGCGAGGTGGGCTGGCCGGGCAGCGCTTCGTGCTCGTCGGCGTCGCCGTCGCGATGCTCGTCCAGGCCGCACTCGGGTACCTGCTCACGCGCGCGGACGTCCGCGACGTCAGTGCCGCCCTGGTCTGGATGGTCGGCTCGACGGCGAGCGTGAGCTGGGCGGAGATCGCCGGAGTCGCCGCCGCGTACGCCGTGCTCCTGCCCGCGCTCGCGCTCGCCGCCCGCGCGCCGCGCCTCCTCGAGCTCGGCGACGACGCGGCCCGGGGCCTCGGCGTCCGCGTCGAGACGCACCGCGTCGCCGTCCTGGCCGTCGCCGTCGCCCTCGTCGCGGTCGGCACCGCCGTCGTCGGGCCGATCGCGTTCGTCGCGTTCGTCGCCGGGCCGCTGGCCCGGCGAGCGGTCGGCACCGGGGAGCCGGTGCTGGGCGTGGCGGCCGCGGTGGGCGCCGTCGTCGTCGTCGCGGCCGACGTCGTCGGGCAGCACCTCGTGCCCGGCGTCCGGGTGCCCGTCGGCATCGTCACGGCGCTCGTCGGCGGGCCGTACCTGCTATGGCTCCTGCGGACGGGTGGTCGCACCACCCGAGGGAGAACCGACCGATGACCGTCGCCCGGCACCACGACCTGCGCGCGGAGGGTCTGACCCTCGCGTACGGCGAGCGCGAGGTGGTCCACGACCTGACGCTCGCGATCCCCGACGGGCAGGTCACCGCCGTCGTCGGGCCGAACGCGTGCGGCAAGTCCACGCTCCTGCGGGGCCTCGCGCGGCTGCTGCCGCCGGCGCGCGGCCGCGTCCTGCTCGACGGCGTGCCCGTCGCGCAGCGCCCGACCCGGGAGGTCGCGCGGGTCCTCGGCGTCCTCCCGCAGCAGCCGCTCGCCCCCGAGGGGGTGACGGTCGCCGAGCTCGTCGGGCGGGGGCGCTCGCCGCACCACGGGCTGCTCGACCGCTGGTCGGGGGCGGACGACGCCGCCGTCGCGGAGGCGCTCCACCTCACCCGCACCCTCGACCTGGCCGAGCGGCGCCTCGACGAGCTCAGCGGCGGGCAGCGCCAGCGCGTCTGGATCGCGATGGTGCTCGCCCAGGGGACGGACGTGCTCCTGCTCGACGAGCCCACGACCTTCCTCGACGTCGCCCACCAGGTGGAGGTGCTCGACCTGCTGGCCGAGCTCAACGCGACGCGGGGGACGACCGTGGTGCTCGTGCTCCACGACCTCTCCCTCGCGGCCCGGTACGCCGACCTGCTCGTCGTGATGGCGCAGGGGCGCGTCGTCGCGGCGGGGCCGCCGGCACAGGTGCTCGACGCCGCGACGGTGCGCCGGGCGTTCGGGCTCGAGTGCGTCGTCGTACCGGATCCCGTGACGGGGACGCCGCTGGTGGTGCCCCTGGGGTCCGCCCGGCGGGCGACGGCGAGGGCTGAGATTAGGTTAGGCTAACCTCAGGCCTCGCCGATCCGTTGCCGGACCGTCGCCACCCAGCCCGCCCAGCCTCCCCGGGAGACCCCGATGACCCTGCGCCACCGACCTGGCTACCGACCTGGCCGCCTCGTCGCCGTCGCCGTCGCCGTCGCCGTGGCCCTCGCCGCGACGCTCGCCGCGTGCGCCGGCACCGACGGCGGCGAGCCCGTCGCGACCGGCACCACGAGCGCCGCCGCCGACGCCTTCCCCGTGACGATCGAGCACGCCTTCGGCAGCACCGAGATCCCGCGGGCGCCCGAGCGGGTCGCCACCTGGGGCTGGGCGAGCACCGAGGCGGCGCTCGCCCTCGACGTCGTCCCCGTCGCCATCGCCGAGCAGACCTACGGCGCCGACGCCGACGGCGTGCTGCCCTGGGTCCGCGAGGACCTCGAGGCCCGCGACGCCGAGCTGCCGGTCATCCTCAGCGACGGCGAGGCGCCGCCCTACGAGGAGATCGTCGCGGCGGACCCCGACGTCATCCTCGCCCCGTACTCCGGCCTCACCCAGGAGCAGTACGACCTGCTCAGCGAGATCGCCCCGACCGTCGCCTACGCCGGCGAGCCGTGGACGACGCCGTGGCAGGACGTCATCACCACCGTCGGCACGGCGCTGGGTCGCCCGGCGCAGGCGCAGGCCGGCCTCGACGACATCGACGCCGCCGTCGCCGCGGAGGCGGCGGCGCGCCAGGCGCTCGACGGCCTGACCGTCGCGGCCGTCTGGGACGCCGCGGGCACCTTCTACGTCTACCGCCCGGCCGACGCCCGGGTCGCGTTCCTCCTCGACCTCGGGCTCGAGAGCGCGCCGGCCGTCGAGGAGCTGGCGAACGGGGAGTCGAGCTTCTACTACACGCTGAGCTACGAGCAGCTCGACCGGCTCGAGAGCGACGTGGTCGTCTCGTACCACGACACCGAGGCGGAGGCGCAGGCGTTCCTCGAGTCCCCGGCGATCGGGGCCGTCCCGGCCGTGGGCCGCGGCGCCGTGGCGCAGGTGGTCGGCACCGAGCTGATCGCGGCGGTCTCGCCGCCCACCGCCCTGTCCGTCACCTGGGGCCTGGAGGAGCTCGTGGCCTCGCTGTCGAGCGCGGCGGCGGCCGCGCAGCCGCAGGGCTGAGGGACCTCGTTCCCCGCCCGCGCCCGGCCGGGTGCGTTAGCGTCGAGGCGTCCCGCCGGGAGCCCGAGCGGCCCGCCGCGAGCGGGCAGGGAAGCAGGTCACGTGGTCGCAGCGAGCCCGGCGGCGGGAGCGGTGCCGCGCGCGTTCCACGTGATGTCGAAGCCGCGCGGGGCGATCTGCAACCTCGACTGCGAGTACTGCTTCTTCCTCACCAAGGAAGAGCTCTACCCGGGCAGCGACTTCCGGATGAGCCGGCCCGTGCTCGAGGCGTACATCGGCCAGCTCGTCGCGGGCCATGCCGACGACACCGAGGTGGTCCTCGCCTTCCAGGGCGGGGAGC
>JBDIAU010000368.1:0-3053 GCA_039812565.1 Beutenbergiaceae bacterium | reverse complement strand
GGTCGATGGCGGCGGTCCGGGGTGGGCGGGGCACCCCGAGAGCCTGGTTGCCGGCGAGAACGACCGCAAGGACGGCAAGCCCGACCACAAGAGCGGTGAGCGGCGCGGCGACCCCGCCCAGCGGGCCGGAGCCCAGCGCTGGGCGTGCCCTGACCTGGGCGGTCGCCGTCGACATGGGACGGGAGCGTAGAGCCGCCGCCGCGCCGGAGGTCACGATTCCGCAACATGGTCACGGTTCCGTCACGGTGATCATGCGGGAGTTGCGGGTGGGGGCCCGGCCGCAGCCGGGTGTGCGGGCCGCGGCGACCCGCTCACCCCGGTGGCGGCGCCTTGCACTCACCCGCGCAGAGTGCTAACCATGACTTAGCACTCTCGCCACGAGAGTGACAGCACGCATGGCCAGGGAGGCGAGGCGTGCGGTGCGGCGGGACGTGACCGCCGTGGCGCACGTCGTCCGTCGCGGGCGTCGCCCTGGTCCGACCGCAGCGCGGAGGATCAAAGACCCGATGGCAAAGATCATTTCCTTCAACGAGGACGCCCGCCGCGGCATGGAGCGGGGCCTCAACACCCTCGCCGACGCCGTCAAGGTGACCCTCGGCCCCAAGGGGCGGAACGTCGTCCTCGAGAAGAAGTGGGGCGCCCCCACCATCACGAACGACGGCGTCTCGATCGCCAAGGAGATCGAGCTCGAGGAGCCGTTCGAGAAGATCGGCGCCGAGCTCGTCAAGGAGGTCGCGAAGAAGACCGACGACGTCGCCGGTGACGGCACGACGACGGCCACCGTCCTCGCCCAGGCGCTCGTCAAGGAGGGCCTGCGCAACGTTGCCGCCGGCGCCAACCCGATCGCCCTGAAGAAGGGCATCGACAAGGCCGTCGAGGCCGTGACCTCGGCCCTGCTCGACTCCGCCAAGGAGGTCGAGACCAAGGCCGAGATCGCCGCGACCGCAGGCATCTCCGCCGGCGACTCCGCGATCGGCGAGCTCATCGCCGAGGCGATGGACAAGGTCGGCAAGGAGGGCGTCATCACCGTCGAGGAGTCCAGCGCGCTGGGCCTCGAGCTCGAGCTCACCGAGGGCATGCGCTTCGACAAGGGCTTCCTCGCCGGCTACTTCGTCACCGACCCGGAGCGCCAGGAGGCCGTCCTCGAGGACACCTACATCCTCCTCGTCGAGTCGAAGATCTCGAACGTCAAGGACATGCTGCCGCTGCTCGAGAAGGTCATGCAGGCCGGCAAGCCGCTCGCGATCATCGCCGAGGACGTCGAGGGCGAGGCCCTGGCCACCCTCGTGGTCAACAAGATCCGCGGCACGTTCAAGTCGGTCGCCGTCAAGGCCCCCGGCTTCGGCGACCGTCGCAAGGCCATGCTCCAGGACATCGCGATCCTGACCGGCGGCCAGGTCATCTCCGAGACCGTCGGCCTCAAGCTCGAGAACGCCACGCTCGACCTGCTCGGCACCGCCCGCAAGGTGGTCGTCACCAAGGACGAGACCACGATCGTCGACGGTGGCGGCGACGCCGAGCTCATCGCCGGCCGGGTCAAGCAGATCCGCGCCGAGATCGAGAACAGCGACTCCGACTACGACCGCGAGAAGCTCCAGGAGCGCCTCGCCAAGCTGGCCGGCGGCGTGGCCGTCATCAAGGCCGGCGCGGCCACCGAGGTCGAGCTCAAGGAGCGCAAGCACCGCATCGAGGACGCCGTGCGCAACGCGAAGGCGGCCGTCGAGGAGGGCATCGTCGCCGGTGGTGGCGTCGCGCTCATCCAGGCGGGCAAGGACGCGTTCGACGGCCTCGCGCTCGAGGGCGACGAGGCGACCGGCGCGAACATCGTCAAGGTCGCGCTCGACGCGCCGCTCAAGCAGATCGCCGTCAACGCCGGCCTCGAGGGCGGCGTCGTGGCGGAGCGGGTCCGCAACCTGCCGAAGGGTCACGGCCTCAACGCCGCGACCGGCGTGTACGAGGACCTCATGGCCGCGGGCATCAACGACCCGGTCAAGGTGACCCGCTCGGCGCTGCAGAACGCCGCGTCGATCGCGAGCCTCTTCCTCACCACGGAGGCCGTCGTGGCCGACAAGCCGGAGAAGCACCCGGCTCCGGCCGGTGGCGGCGGCGACATGGGCGGCATGGACTTCTGAGCCACGCCGGACCGGGCGCTCGCGCCGAGCGCCCGGTCCACGCCTGACCAGCACCGCCCGACGGGCGGCACCCCACGGGGGTGCCGCCCGTCGGCGTTCCTGGGGCGGGTGCTCCGGCGGGTCGGGTGCTCGTCCGGCCCGCGCTGTCGCCGGGTGAACGCACGCACACAGCCGGTACGCCTGTGGCGGGTGGGACGTCCGCGCGTGGTCCGGTGGTCACTCCTGTCCCGCGTGTGTGCGTGGGTTCACGCCCCCTGGCGCGAGCGGGCCCACCGCTGCCGTATCGAGGGCCTCGGCAGGGCGTGGCCGGGAAGCTCGCGCGGCCGCGAGTCGGCGACGAGCACACCCGCGACCGGGATGGCCAGCCACAGCAGGGCGATCGTGCCGTCGGCCCCCAACGCCGCCTCGAGGTCCGTCTCGACCGGGATGACGCCGTAGGCGGCCAGGAGCAGCAGGTTCGCGGCCGCCAGCGTCCCGACGGTCCGCTCGTAGCTGCGCGGGTCGAGCTCGAGGCGCGGCGCCCGGACCGTGAGGGCGAGGACCACGGAGGTGACGACCAGCAGGCGGGCCTGCTCGGCCGTCCAGGCCTCCGGCAGCAGGCTCCCGCCGACCACCACGACCGGCGGCACGATCAGAAGGCGCAGGAGCAGCCGGTCCTCGAGCAGGCGTCGCTTCCGAAGGGCCAGGCAGGCGACCGTGAGGGTGAGCGCCGCGTCGACCTGGCCCGGCGCCGCCCAGAAGGTGACGTCCTCGCCGAGGCTCCCGACCGAGGTGAGCCAGATGCCGAGCGTCGGCGGGAGCAGCCAGACGCCGGCGACGAGCCACAGGGCCAGGCCGGTCGTCCACGGGTGGCGCAGCAGCAACGCGCCCGCTGACAACCCGAGCACGCCGACCGCGACGACGAGCTGCAGCAGCTCGACG
>JBDIAU010000367.1:0-3054 GCA_039812565.1 Beutenbergiaceae bacterium | reverse complement strand
CCGAGGTCGCGGACCTTGGCGAGGAGGCCGTGGAGCACCGCCTGGTCGGCCACCGGGCCGTCGACGACGGTCGTGCCGTCGGCCTCGGCGGTGATCGTGAAGCCCTCGAACCAGGCGGCCCACCGGGCGTCGAGGCGACCCTCCACGCGGATCCGGTAGCGGGCGCCGTCGTCGGGCGTGCGGTGCATCGCGTCTCCCGTTCGTCCGTGCGGTGCCGGAGGGTGCTCCGACGCTCGGACGGTACGAGGCGACGTGGGGAGGGCGGATCACCCGATCGGGTGATCCGCCGGGTGATCCCGCGGCAGGTCAGCGGGTGTCGGTGCGGTCCAGCAGGCCGAGCTCGGCCGCCCGGCGGACGGCTGCCCGCCGGCTGGAGACGGCGAGCTTGGCGTAGATGCTCTTGGTGTGGGTGCGCAGCGTGTTCACGGAGACGTACAGCTCGCGGGCGATCTCCGGGCCGCTGAGGTCCGTGGCGAGCAGGCGCAGCACGTCGCGCTCCCGCGCGCTCAGCGGCTCGAGCGGCGCCGGCCCGGCCTCGGGCCCCGCGTCCGACGGCGCCTGCCGCGGCAGAGCATGGGGTGCGCCGGGCTCGTGGGGTGCGCCGGGCTCGTGGCGCAGCGCCGCGAGCAGCGCGGTCATGGCTGGCCCCTCGTCGGCGAGGACCCGCACGGAGCCCAGCCGCGCGGCAAGGTCGGCCGCGCGTTGCGCCGTCGCCAGGGCGTCCGCGGTCCGCCCCTGCGCCTGCGCGGCGAGGGCCTGCAGCGCGAGGACCTCGACGAGCGTCCCCTGGCGCCCGCCGCGCTCGGCGGCCTCCGCCAGGCGGGCGAGCAGCGCCGCGGCGTCGTCGAGGCGGCGCTCCGCGAGCAGGACCCGGGCGAGGGTGACGTGCTCGTACTCGCGCAGGTAGGAGAGGTCGTCGTCGGGGCTGAGGCCGCGCTCGCGGGCCCATGCGGCCGCCTCCTCCACGCGCCCCAGGGTGAGCAGGACGCGGGCGCGGACCGCGGCGAGGGGCCTGACGTCCGGGGAGAAGTCGCCGGCGAACACGCGCTGCGCGGCCTCGACCAGGGCGAGCGCCGTCGTCGCGTCGCCGTCCACGATCCGCAGGCGGGCCGCGGCGAGGAGCCGCCGGTACGGGTTCTGGGCCAGTCCGGCGCCGTCGCCGAGGGCCTCCGCGAGGCGCAGGTGCTCCCGGGCGGCGTCGAGCCGGTCCCGCTCGCGGTAGATCTCGGCGAGCGCGACGTGCATGTCCGCCGTCCCCCGGAGCGCGAACCCACCGGTCGAACCGGCGGGTGGCGAGCCGGGGTGCGGTGTGCCCGAGACCGACGGCGCGGCGGCGGTGCGTCGCAGGGCGTCCTCGACGGCGCGCTCGGCCTCGGCGAGGCGGCCCTGCGCGAGCAGGATGTCGGACAGCGCGAGCGTGCACCCGAGCGCGTCCGACCGGTGCCCCGCCGCCTCGAGGTCGTCGATCGCCGTGACGTAGCGAGGTCGCGCGCCGTCGAGGTCCCCGCTCGCCCACAGGGCCAGCGCGAGCAGGGCGCCGGGCGCGGCGCGCCCCAGGTGGTCCGCCGGTCCCGCGAGGTCGAGGGCCCGTCGCGCGTGCCGCATCGTGGCCTCGAGGTCCCCGGCGAGCAGAGCCAGCGCCGCCCGGTACGTCGCGACGACGCCCGGCAGGCCGGCGAACGCCTCCCGGTCGACCACGACCATCCCGGCCCGCTCGTCGTCGGGCGCCGTCAACCACCGCTCGGCGTCCGCGAGGCGGCGCTCCACCCCCGTCACCTCGCCGATCACCATGAGCGAGCCGACGTCCCCGACGGCCAGGACGGGGCGAGAGCGGACGACGTCGTCGGGCAGGGCCTCGAACCAGGAGCGCAGCGTGGCGTCGCGCCGCTCCCGGCGCGCGTCCGGCAGGGCGAGCTCCACCAGGTCGGCCGCTCGGGCGACGTCGCCGCCCGCGAAGGCGTGGCGGATGGCCTCGGGGCGGTCGCCGTGCTCCTCGAACCACGCGCTCGCCCGGCGGTGCAGCTCAGGGACGGCGGCGGGCTCCTCGTCGAGGAGCCGGGCCTGCAGCACGTCGGCGAAGAGGTGGTGGTAGCGGTACCAGCGGCGCCGGTCGTCCAGAGGGACGAGGAAGAGGTTGGCGCGTTCGAGGCGCTCGAGGGTGGCGCGCCCGTCGTCGCGGCCCGTCACGGCGTCGCACAGGTCGCCGCTGAGGCGCGCGAGCACCGAGGTGCGCAGGAGGACGTCGCGGACCTCCGGCGGCTGACGGTGCAGCACCTCCTCGACGAGGTAGTCGACGACGTACCGGTCGTCGCCGGAGAAGGCGGCCACGAATGCGGCGGCGTCGTCGCGGCCCTGCAACGACAGCGCGGCGAGCTGCAGCGCCGCGATCCAGCCCTCGGTCCGGCCCTCGAGCGCGGCGACGTCGCCGTCGGCGAGCCGGAGGCCCATCGCCTCGGTGAGGTACCGCGCCGCCTCCGCGGGCGTGAACCGCAGGTCGGCGGCGCGGACCTCGACCAGCTCGCCGCGGGCGCGCAGGCGTGCCAGCGGGACGGGCGGGTCGGCGCGGGTGCCGAGGACCAGGTGGACCCGCGGCGGGAGGTTGTCGAGCAGGAAGGCGAGGGCGTCGTGGACGGCGCGCGCCTCGACCACGTGGACGTCGTCGAGCACGACGACGACGTCGCCCGGCACCGTCGCGAGGTCCGTCAGGAGGCTCGCGAGGACGGCGTCGGCGGGGGCGCCGGACTCCCGCCCGGCCTCCGCGGCGGCACCGACGTCGGGCAGCGCCGCCCGGCACGCCGCGAGCAGGTGCGCGACGAACGTCGCCGGGTCCTCCTCGCGCGCGTCGAGCGACAGCCAGGCGACGGCGTCGCCCTCCTCGCGCGCGAGGTGCGCCCACTCGCCGAGCAGCGTCGACTTCCCGAACCCGGCCGGCGCCGAGACCAGCGTGAGCGACGCCTCCCGGACCCGGGTGAGGAGCCCGGTCAGGCGCGGCCGCGCCACGAGCGTGCGGCGTCGGCGCGGCGGGTGGAGCTTCGTCTCGAGCAGCATCACGGC